>NZ_JBHUAL010000010.1:0-85010 GCF_042789775.1 Kitasatospora sp. NPDC056800
CCTCTACGATTCGAGAATCGTGCGGCGGGAAATGTCAGAGAGCGACGGGGCGGATGTTCTCGGCCTGCGGGCCCTTCTGGCCCTGCGTGACGTCGAACTCGACCTTCTGACCCTCGAGCAGCTCGCGGAAGCCCTGGGCGACGATGTTCGAGTAGTGGGCGAACACGTCAGCGCCGCCGCCCTCCTGCTCGATGAAGCCGAAGCCCTTTTCCGCGTTGAACCACTTCACGGTGCCAGTAGCCATGAGAAATCTCCTTCGAGAGACTGTGCGAAGTCTGCACCATGCAGACATTCGAGTCGCCGCGATGAGAACCCGCCGGAAAGAGCCGGTAAAACAAAAAATGCGCCCGCAACAATAAGCAGGCGCACACAAAGTTCATGGGAACCACAACTGCAACTAAGAAGAGCTTAGCAGACTCCGGCCCGCCGGCGCGGATTTTCACTCGTCTATTTTTTTCCCGCCCTCCCGGGCGCGACCGTCTCGCCCCGAAAGCGACAGCAACGATCGATTCCCGCACCGGAGTTGGCGACACCGGACCCTGCGCCGCCCCGGTCATGATTTTTTCGCCGCGCCCAGGGGGCGAGTCGCCCCGGGGACACCCGGCAACGGATTCACACCCTCCGGAACGGCCCGTTCCGTCGATTTTCGGAGCATACTGACCGGGATGAGGAAAACACCGGCAGTCCGACGCCCCCTGCCCACCAGCCCCTTCAAACCCCGGCCCGACGCACCGCCCAAGCTATTCGCGGTGGGCGACCGCGTGAGCCACGACAAGTATGGTCTCGGCCGCGTCCTCGCGGTGGAGGACGGAGCCTACGCGGCCGTCCTCGTCGACTTCGGCACCCGACAGGAGCGGATCGCCCCACCGTACGCCGCCTTGTTCACACTCTGACCGGCACACCCGCGGCCCTACCGTCACCGCTCCGGGGCGCATGCCGGAGCCCGATCGGCCGCTCACCTGGGTCCGGCCACCCGGCCGGACGCCAGGCGTTTCGTGATGCGTCGACGCGCCCGGCCCGCAGCCCGGTTCCGCACCACGCCCGGGCCACGCCCGCGCCCTGTCCGCACCGCACCCGCACCCGCGCCCGCACCCGTGACGCGGCCACCCGGCGGCCCCGGCCACCCGCACGGCCCCGCGGGCGGCTTCGGATTTTGGACTAGACCAATACCGATCCGGTCAACTCCTCCACGCCCCGTCCACGCGCCCTCCCCTCCCCCGTAGCGTGTCCACGCCTCGCACAGCGCGAGGACACCGTCCGGGGAGATCTCCATGAACTCGCTTACGGGTACGGCTCGTTGGACCACCGCCCTCGCGGCATCAGTCACGCTCCTGTGCGCCGTGCCGGCCGGCGCCACGGCCGGCACCGCCGACACCGCCGTCGGCTGGCGGGCGCTCGGCATCGCCGTCAGCTCCGACGGCAACCGCGCCTACGTCGTCGCCGAGGACCACGTCGGCACCGGCTACCCCACCCTCCTGCGCACCGTCGACACCCGCACCCGCACGGTCGTGGCGCAGACCCTGCTCAGCCAGGACGGCACCGCCGGCCGGCCCGCCCTCAGCCCCGACGGCAACCGGATCTACGTCCTCGCCGCCGAGCAGCTGCTGGTCGTCGACCTCGCCACGAACACCGTGCTGTCCCGCACGCCCGTCGACCGCCCGCGCGCACTCGCCGTCAGCGCCGACGGCTCCCGGGTGTTCGTGACCCAGCAGGGCACCGCCGGCCCCGGCCGGGTGCTGGTCTTCGACACCTTCACCCGTTCCTTCACCGGCGCCGTCCCGCTGGGCGACCCCGACGTCGACGGGATCGCCCTCCACAACGGCGGCGCCGACGCCTACGTCGCCACCGGCGCGGGCGTCGTCCACCTCGACCTGACCGCTCCCGTCCCGACGGTCACCCGCACCGTCCAGCCGCTCTCCGCCGCGACCGAGGTCACCGCCTCCCCGGAGGGCACCCGCCTCTACGCCCTCGGCAGCCGGGCCGCCCAGGGCTCCGGCTACGAGCTCGACCCCTTCACCGACACGTCCCGCACCGCCTTCACCCTCGGCGGCCCGGCCACCTCCGCCGACACCCACCTGGTGGCGGTCTCCCCGGACGGCGGCCGTCTGTTCGTCCTCAAGGACGGCTGGAAGCCCTCCGCCACCGTGCTGGCCTACGACACCGCCACCAACACCGCCCTCCCGGCCGCCGACCTCACCGGCTTCGGCCTGGACGGCGTCGGCACCGCCGCCCTCGGCCCCGACGGCCACACCCTCTACCTGGCCGGTCCGCGCGGCGAAAGCAGCTACCTGAAGGCCGTCACCTTCTGACCCGCCCGCCGGGCGGGTGCGCGGCCCCGCGCCACCCCGCGCACCCGCCCGTCCACTCCCGTCCACGCCCGTCCGTGCTCGCCGACGGGTCGGTGGCCCCGTCGGGTGATCCCAGGGCGCGGGTTCCACGACGGCCCGTCCAGGACTCGCATAGTCGGACTCGTCATACCCGCCGATCGTGGGACGAGCCGACCATGCGATTTGCCTGCCGAGAGATCCTCACAGCCGCCACCGCCCTGCTGCTCTCCCTCACCGGCTGCGGGTCGCCGCAGGAACGGCAGCCCGCACCGTCGACACCCCGCGATCCGAGCTCCCCGGCCGCGCCCACCCCGGCGGGGCCGCGGGCGTTCACCCTCGTCGCGACCGGGGACGTCCTGCCGCACACGGAGATCATCCAGCAGGCCAAGGAGGACGCCGGGGGCAGCGGTTACGACTTCACCCGGATGCTCGCCGGGGTCAAACCCGTCATCAGCGCCGCCGACCTGGCCATCTGCCACATGGAGACGGTCTACGGCCCCGACGGCGGGCCGTTCACCGGCTACCCGTCGTTCATCTCGCCACCCCAGGTCGCCCAGGCGCTCAAGGACACCGGCTACACCTCCTGCGACACCGCCTCCAACCACACGCTCGACGGCGGCCCGGACGGCATCCGGCGCACGCTCGACGCCATGGACGCCGTCGGCCTGAAGCACACGGGCTCCGCGCGCAGCGCCGACGAGGCGGGCAGCCCCACGACGCTCACGGCGGGCGGCGCCACGGTGGCCCAGCTCGCCTACACCTACGGCACCAACGGCATCCCCCTGCCGAAGGACCGGCCCTGGGCGGTCAACCTCATCGACCGGGAGCGGATCCTCACCGACGCCCGGGCCGCCCGCGAGCGCGGCGCGGACATCGTGGTGGTCAGCCTCCACTGGGGCACCGAGTGGCAGGACACCCCGGACGAGCAGCAACTCGCGCTCGCCCGCGACCTGGCCGCCGAGCAGAGCCCCGGCCGGCCCGACATCGACCTGGTCCTCGGCACCCACGCCCACATCCCGCAGGCCTACGAGAAGATCAACGACACCTGGACGGTCTACGGCATGGGCGACCAGCTCGCCGGCCACATGTTCAACCCCACCGGCGCGGAGGACCCCCGGGGGAACTGGAGCTCGATCGCCCGCTTCACCTTCTCCCCGCCGCCCGGGCCCGGGCAACGATGGACCGTCACCAAGGCCGAGTTCCTCCCGCAGCTGACCGACCTCGGCCCGCCCTACCGGGTCCTCGACCTGACCGAGGCCCTCCGCTACACCCCCGACCGCGCCGACTACACCCGGGCCCTCGACCACATCCGGTCGGTCGTCCTGAGCCGCGACGGCGCCTCGGCCGGGCTCACCATGGCCCCCTGAACGGACCGGCGCCGGAACCTCCGCGAAGCCCCGGGGCGCGACTGCTCGCGAGCAGCCGCCCGGTGGGCGGCGACCAGGTCGCGGTACCAGGCGTCCTGCGACGCTCCCATCCCGGTGGGCCACCAGCTGGAGGGGCCCGCCCGCTAACGGCCGTCCGGTCGGGGCGACGGTGCGGCGATGTCCGTACGGAGGCCGACGGCGTCGAGCCGCGCGAGGACCTGGGTCAGGTAGCCGTGGGCGTCCCTGACCGTGTGGACCGAGCGGAGCTGTCGGACGATGCGCTCGCGTTCGGCGGGGTGGAGCCGGGCGTCGTGGAGCGCCGCGACCTGGAGGAAGCCCTGCAGGGTGGAGCTGATCGGCCGGTCGGCGGTGCTCCGCACTCCGACCGGCCCCTCGCCCGGCCCGACCGGTGCCCCGTCGTCGCCCTCGTCGTCGCAGGTGAACCCGGAGTCGGCCGGAGCGGGCAGGGTCAGCGGAGCGTCGCCGCGCGGCTCGGCCGCGGACAGCAGGTGGAGGAAGTCATTGGCTCCGGCGTCACGCAGGGTGAGGCTCGGCAGGTGGTAGAGGCGTTCGACCGATGCCAGCAGCGATCCGTGGTCGTAGACGGTGTGGTCGATCAGGTTGCAGTTCCGGCCGTCCGGTCCGCTCGGCCGGACGGCCGGGACCCACGGCGAGACGATGACGGCGGGGACGCGGACACCGAGCCGGTCGAACCGGAAGCCGTGGCTGTTGTGCGCCGGGTCGGTCACGTCACCGGGCGGGACGGCGGCCGGCGGCTCGACATGGTCGTAGAAGCCGCCGTGCTCGTCGTAGGTGATCACCAGCAGGCTCGACTCCCAGTGCGGCGACTGCCTGATCGACTCGTAGACGTACTTGATCAGGGCCTCGCCCCGGGTGACGTCGTCGATCGGGTGCTGGCTGTTGCCGCACTGGAAGTTGCCGCCGTGGCTGAGGACGTGACCGTAGCTGGGTTCGATGAAGACGTACGAGGCGGCGAAGTCCTGATGCCGCAGATCCCCGGCGAGCTCGTCCAGGCCGTGGAAGCGCTCCAGCATGGTGGGCAGGTCCATGCCCGCCAGCGCGCTGACCTGCGGGAGGGCGTCACCCTGGTAGACCTGCCAGTCGCACCCCTTGCTGTCGAGCGCGTCGTAGATCGTGCCGTTCTCGAACTGGTAGCCGTCGACCTGCGAGGCGGCCAGTTCCAGCGGGTCCGGACTGCGGTCCAGCCCGCCCGAGGTCGCCGCGTGCAGGAAGAACCGGTTCGGCCAGGTCGGCCCCGGCAGGGCGCAGAACCAGTTGTCGCACACCGCGAACTCACGGGCGAGCGCGCTGATCACCGGCACCTGGTCCGGGGTGAAGCACGCCATCACCGCCCCGAGGTCCGCCAGGGCCGAGGCGTCGCCCTTGGCCACGGCCTGGTTGGCGTAGTTGTCCACGAACCCCTGCATGGTGAGCGCGGGGTAGCTGCCGCCGTAGTGGCACGTGTCGTCCCTCGGTGTGCCGGTGATCGGCACCGAGGCCAGCTGGAGCTGGACGTCGCAGAACTCGTGCGGCGGGTCGACCGGCATGACGAAGGGCGCGCCGGCGCGCACCGCGAAGACCTGACCGTCGTGCGTGTTCGTCAGGCTCGCCGAGGGCCCGTTGACGGTGGTCGGCGCGCCGCTCACCGCATCCACCCCGACCCCCGGCCGGAAGCCGGACCCGGCGTCGACCGTGCCGGTGGAGACGCCGAGCATGTGGTCGAACGAACGGTTCTCCAGTACCAGCACGAAGACGTGCCTGATCGGCCCCTCCGGCCGGGTGGCCGGACCGAAGACGCGGCAGGGGATCCAGAGGACCAGCCACACGACGTACGCCACCGCCGTGAGGACCCAGTAGAGGACCCAGGCGAACGCGCGGCAGACCCGGTTCGCCAGCCGGTACCAGGCCTGGCCGAGCAGGTCGGCGACCCGGTAGAACGCATCGCGGAACCACGAGGACGGCGCCTGGTCACCGCACCGGCCGGCACCCCGATCCGCCCACTGCGCACACCTGTCGGCCCCCTCGTCCGCCCACCGGGAACAGGCCCGGACCAGCCTCGCGCGCCACTCGTCCCGGGTGCGGGTGATCGAGTACCGGACCTCACCGCACGGCGACATCCGCCGCCTCCTGCTCCGCGGGCGACCGCAGCACCCGGCGGGTCACCGCCCGAAGCCCGGCATCGGCGAGCCTGCCGACCCGCTCCGGCCCGGGGCGTCTCCGGTATGTCCGGTGTTTCCGGTGTGTCCGAGCGCGCTGCGCCCTCTACTGGCCTGTCCTTCCAGGCAAACACCGTTCGATGGCCCGCTCAACTCGACGGCAGCGGGCGCCCGGCCGCGGGGAAGACGGCGCGGACGACGGCGCCGACACCACCGCCGGGGGCGTTGCAGGCGGCATCGATTCGCAGGCGCAGGCCGGAGAGGGCGGGGCCAGCTCACGCGGCCCGCTCCGGGTCCGCACCCGAACCACGGCGGCCGACAGCCCGAGCGCCTGCATCACGGTCCGGCAGAGCAGCGGCGGTGCGTCCGCCGGGTTGACGGCATTGAACCCCTCGGCCCGTCGGACAGGCTGTCATTCTATCCGTGTCGGTGGTCTGCCAAATCGTCGAGGAGAAGGTCGGCGACCACCTCTTCGACCACTGCGGTGCGCAGTTCGGCCATGGAATCGACGAGCCTCCGGTCCCACGGTGCGGGCGTCAGACGCCCCGGGTCGGGGCCCGAGGGAACCCGTGGCGCGGCGGCCCGGTAGTCGTCGGCTGCCATCCGCCAGGGGGCTGCGCCGGTCTTGGCCATGACGTGCGCCGCGATGCGGATGCCCTCGCCGTCGAAGTCGCCGTGGTAGTGCAGGGACGCGCCGTCGTCGGCGAGTCGGCGCAGCAGGTGGATCACGGCGGTGTTGGGCCAGCCGGAGGTGCAGACCAGCGGCGGGCAGTGGGGGCCGAAGCGGCGCAGGCTCAGGGCGAGCACGCTGGGGTTCTCAGTGATGTGCACGGGTCCGGTGGGACCGGTGAATTCGCCGGGTGAGCGCACTTGGGCGAGGGTGAGGCTGACGGGGTGGCCCGCTCCGGCGCAGATTCGGGAGATCTCGGCCACCGGGCCCTCTCCCCCGGGGCGGAGACCGACGGCGAGCACGGTGGCCGACAGCTCGTCGTCGGCCACGCCGGCTCGACTCCACAGTGCGCGCCGCCCTTCGGCCGTTTCGGGCATGTCAGTGCCGTACAGCACCGCCAGTGCCCGCAGGACCAGGGAGGAGAGCCGGGTCCCGTCGTCGAGGGCGTGGGAGTCGCCGTCGAGGAGGCGGGCGGCGAGGACCGGTAGTGGCTCACCGTCGGCCGGGAGTGCGTGAAGGACGGTCAGCGCGGCGGTCAGCAGGCCTCGGGTCCGCTCGGGAGAGCCGTCGACGAGGCCGCCGGCCCGCAGGTGGCCGACCCAGTCCAGCAGGGCCGGCTGGGCGGTGACCACCTCGTGGCCGGCCAACCACGCCCACAGGGCATCGCGTTGGCCGGTCTTCCGTTCGCGCTCGGCGGCCCGGTCGTGGATCGGGCCGAGGATCGCGGCCACCACGTCCCGGACGGGTCGGCCGCAGGCGTCCAGCACGGCACTGTCGAGCCCGGCGAGGGGGAGCGTCGGTTCGGCGCCGGGGAGCCGGTCGAGTCCGAGGAGGTCGGCCAGTGCCTCCCGGCCCGCCTCGTCGAGTGGTCCGGACCGTACCCGGTTGACGGGGCGACCGGTCGAGAGACGGCCGTGAACGGCCGACCACAGGGGTCGGAGCTCGGGGAGGTCGAGGGGGTGGCGGTCCGTCATGCCGGTTCTTCCGCGTCGGCTTCGTCGGGCAGCAGGTCGGTGCCCGTCCAGGTGAAACGGGCACTGGTGACGGCGTCGTCGCCGTCACCTCCGGTGATCAACTGATGGACGGCGATGCCGGAGAGCTCCCGGTAGGTGCACCATTCGTGGTCCGAGGTGAGCACCAGGTCGAGGTCGAGTGCCGCGAGGAGGCCGAAGACCTGCCCGCGGTTGACGGTGTCGACGCCGACGAAGACCTCGTCGAGCAGGATCAGCCGCGGAGACTCCGGCACCGCCTCGTAATGGGCGGCCACGGCGGCGAACAGCGGCAGGTGGAGGGCAATGGCCTTCTCGCCGCCCGAGAGCGCGCCGTGGAGCTTCTTGGTGAGCAGCTGCCACCCGGAGCCGTTGGCGCGGTCCAGTTTGACGACGAACTGGTGCCAGGCCGTGTAGTCGAGGACCTCGGCGAGCTGCTCCTCCCAGGTCGCCGCCGTGTTGCGGGTCTTCGCTTCCTCGATCCGGCCCCGGAAGAAGGCGTGGAGGGCCTCGCGGTCGGCTTCGGTGATCCGCGCCGGGTCCTTGAGCAGCAGCTCACGGGCCGTCCGGGTACCGGCTGGCAGGTCGGGGTGGATCTGCCACACCAGACGGACGGCCACCCGCGAGGCAGTGCGGATCCCTTCGAGGTGGCCGTTCATCCGCTCGACGAGTTCACCGGCCTGACGGATCCGGGAGGCGAGGTGGCGGCGCGTGTCGCCGGTGAGGGTCCGGTCGAAGAGGCCGCGTTCGGCTGCGGTGATGTCGTCCTGACCGCGGTCACGCTCACCGGTGAGGATGACGAGGAGGCCGGTCGCGCCGACCCGGATGCCGTCGACGGTGGCGGTGAGGACCTGGACGTCCTCCTCCGCTTCGAGCTCGAGGTCGGCGCGGCTGCTGAGGCTCTGGCGGGCTCGGTGGACGGCCTCGGAGAGACGGTTCAGGGAGTCACCGAGGTTCCTGGTGCCGTGCGGCAGGTCGGGCCACGCGGCAGCGGTCTCGCGCGCCGCTTCGAGGGTGGCGCGGGTGCCGTCCGCGGAGGTGAGGACGAGCCCGAGGCCCGCGTCCTCGGGGAATCCGAGGACGCACAGGCGCCGGAAACCATGGGCGGCCTCGTTCCGGGCCTCGACGGCCTTGTCGTGCAGGGCCTCGTCCTGGGCCGCGGTGGCGCCGAGCGCGCCGATGCGGCCTTCGAGCGCGAGAAGTGCCTGGGTGCCGGATTCGAGGTCGCGGCGAACGCGGTCGAGGGACGTCCGGAAGTCACTGATGCGGGCGGCCACTTCGCGGTAGTCCTCACCGACGGTGCTCTCGACCGCCCGGAGCGTGGAGCGGAGCCCACGGGCGGCGGCCTCGGCGGTCTCGGCCTCCGCCAGGCCCTCGGTCGCAGCCCCCCTCGATGCCTCGGCATGGCCGCGCGCGGAGTGCCAGGCCTGGTGGGCGGCTGTCCAGGCGAGATGGGCGTCGAGCCAGACGTCGGCCTGTTCGCGCAGCGCTTCGACGGCCGCGGCGGTCTTGTCCAGGGCGGCGCGTTCGGTCGGCAGGGCATGCTCGGCGGAGGCGACGGCGAGTGTGCGCAGCGCGTCCGCGACCGCCTTCTCCTGCCGCGCGAGCTGTTCGACGGCCTCCCGCACGGCGTCCTCCCGAGCGCCCACCTCGGACTCGGCCCGGTCCCA
The DNA here is from genome assembly GCF_042789775.1 of Kitasatospora sp. NPDC056800. Lineage (NCBI taxonomy): Bacteria > Bacillati > Actinomycetota > Actinomycetes > Kitasatosporales > Streptomycetaceae > Kitasatospora > Kitasatospora sp. NPDC056800. The sequence continues at coordinate 9,201 of NZ_JBHUAL010000010.1, forward strand.
GACACCCTTGGCCTCCTCCACCTCCCGGTGGTGCGGCCGGGAGCGGAGGTCGGCTTCGAGGCGCGTCCGGCGGTCGGTGAGGGCATGCAGCCGCGTCTCGTAGCCGACGACGGCGGTGTCGGCCTCGGCCAGTTCGGTGGTGAGTTCCGCGATCCGCCGCTGCCTCGCGCGTTCCCGGGCCGCGGCGCCGATGTGGCTGGACTCCTCCTTGGCCCAGGAGCCGACCGCCATCGCCAGCCGCCAGCTTCCGTCGGCGCCCACGACGGCCGGGTGGTCCGTCGTCAGTGCGGGGCCGTAGGCGACACCGGCGAGCAGCCGCCGCACCCGGGCGGGCGGCACCGGGCCGTCGGGTTCCGGAGCCAGGACGTCGAGCAGCGAGGGGCCGGGTGCGGGCGCGGCCGCTGCCGGATCGGCCAGGATGTCGTGCCCTGCGACGACGAGACCGCCGTCGGGGGTCATCCAGGCGTCGAGCAGGCCGGCCGCTTCGAGGGCCGCTTCGACGCCGGCCTGATCGGCGGGCGGAACGTCCGGCCGGAAGGCCAGCAGACGCCACAGTGGCGCCCCCGGCAGGACCGACCGGTCGGCCGTGCGAGTCCGTGGTGGAACCGGCGGGAGATCGGCCGCGGCCGCGATGCGTTCCAGTTCCCGGAGGACCCGGTCACGCCCGGCGCGGGCGTCGTCCCGGCCGGCGCGCGCGGTCGTCTCGTCGGCGGTGATGGAGCTCTCCGCCGCCCGGGCCGCGGCTTCGACCAGCACGAGGACATCAGTCTCGACGGCGGCACGGGACGCGAGTTCCTCGGCGTCGTCGATCGAGAGTTCCGCGCAGTCCTCCCTCGCCCAACGACGCAACAGGGCGGCGTGGGCGTCGACGGCGGCCTGGTAGGCGCGGGCGTTCCCCTCGCGCTTCGCGGTCGCCCCGGTCAGCCGTTCGCGCGCCGAATCGAGGTGCTGCTCCGCCGTCGTCCGGCCCGCGAGGAACCGTTCGTGGCGCTCGACGGCGGCTCGGACGTCGGCGATCTGGTGGTGCCGCGAGACGACCGCACCGCGCAGCAGACGGCGCGCCGTACGCCCCTGCTCCTCGTTCTCCCCCGACGGACCCGGTGCGGTGCCGAGCACCGTCTGCACCTCGGCGCAGACGGACTCCATGGCTGCTCGCCGCGCCGCGCCACGTGCCTCCTCGCGAGCGGCCCGGGTCTGTTCGGCCCGCTGTTCGGAACGCAGCCGCGCATCGTCGGCACGCCCCGCGTCCTCGTCGGCCGCCCGAACCTTCCGGTCGGCGGCGGTACGGGCCCGGGCGGCGGTCTGGTCGGCCTGCTCGCTCCTACGACGGAGCTGGTCGAGCTCCTGCCCCTGCCGGTAGACCTCGGAGTCGAGCAGCCCCTCGATGGCGCCCTCGATCTCCTGCCGCCCGTGTTCGAGTTCCTGTTGCGTCCGGTTGCTCTCGTCGCGCTCACGCACGGCTCCCGCGTGCGCCTCCCCGCTCTCCCTCGCGAGGCGGGCGAGGTTGTCCATCTCGGTCGTCGCGGAGATGAGACCGGCTGCTCCGGCACGCAGGACGCGCTGGGCGTAGCCGCGTTGCTGGTTCGCGACGGCGGTGGCCGCGGCCACCTCGTCGTCCAGTGTCTTCAGGTGCTCGCGCTGGCGGTCGAGGCGCTCGAAACCCTCGGCCAGTTCGGTGATCTCGCCCTGGCCGAGCGGGGGCAGCGCCCGCGAGAGCAGCGAGGACAGCAGCGACGGATCCAGGCGCTCCGAGAGCTTGGGGGTGCGGAGCTGGAGCAGCGCGGTGATCAGGGCGTCGAAGCGCTGCTCGCTCAGCCCGGGGAAGAGCGTGCTGCGGACCGTGTTGCGGTAGTCGGTGGGTGCCCCGTGCAACTCGCCCCGGCCGTGCAGCGCTTCGGCCAGGGCGGCGCGGGTGAGCGGCTGGCCCGCGTCGTTGACCAGGGAGAGACCGCCTGGGCGGTCGATCCGCGCGCCGGTGGTGAAGTAGTCGACGGTGACACCGGGGGTGTGCACGCTCGCCTGGAGTCTGGCGCCGCAGGTGAACCACCCGGGATCGCCGTCACCGCGGACGAACTCCAGCCACACGTACCCGACGCGGGTCTTGCCCGTGGTGCCCTCCCCCATCAGGTTCCAGTGCATGGTGCGCTCGGAGCCGCCGAAGGTGGACAGCCGGTTGGGTCGCAGGCTCGCGTCGAACAGGAACGGCAGGAGCACCTCCAGCGCCTTCGACTTGCCGGTGCCGTTCTGCCCCCGCAGGAGCAGCCGGCCCTTGTGGAAGGTGAAGGTCTCGTCGTAGTAGCGCCAGACGTTGAGGATGCCGGCCCTGGCGGGCCGCCATCGCGCGGCTGCGGCCGCCGTCGGGGGCACGGGGCTCTGCGGTGGCTGTGTCACGGTCATCGGAGGTCTTCCCTGGTCAGGTTGCGGGACCGTCGGTCACGGTGGTGCGGTACCGGAACGCCGCGGGCCGGGGAACGGTGCGGTCGCCGATCCGGCGGGCCAGGCCGAAGTCGTCGAGGACACGAAGGGCATCGGCGGTGAGCCGCTGGGCGCCGTCCTCGGACTGGTAACCCTTCGCCCACCGCGGGAAGCGCCGCAGCAGCGTGTTCGCCTCGGCCTCGAGCTGTTCCGGTGTCAGCCCGTCCGGGGCGGCCGTCAGCGGTTCCAGCAGGAGCAGGGCGGCGACGCGTGCCGTCGCGGAGTCGTCCGGGAAGCGGCTGTCGGTGGCGATGGCCTCCGGGTCCACGAGCAGCAGGCCGTCGGCCCGTTCCTCCAGCACGAAGCCGCCCTGCTCGGCGGCGCGCTTGACGATCTGGCGCCCCGTCGGCGAGGCCAGGTAGGCCAGTTCGTCGGCGCCGAGTTCGTCGTGGTGCAGGACGGGATCGTCGAGGAGCCGCCGGAGCACCGAGTGCCGGAGCCGGAGGTTGCGCTGCGCGTCGGAGGCGTCGGCCCCGCCGTACCGGCTCTCGCGCACCGTGCCCCGCAGGAGTTCCTCGAAGCGCAGCGGCACGTCCTGCGCCGGAACGGCCAGCCGGGACGGGCCGACGGGCGCGGCGAGCAGGCGCATCAGGACGGTGGCGTCCACGCGGTAGAGGACCTTGGCCTTCGCCGAGTCGACGAAGCTCTCCGTGACGCCGTCCACGGTGAGGAGCGCGCCGTAGGCCTCCAACAGCTTGAGCACGTCCACGAACGCCATGCGCTCGGACCTGCTCGCCGTGTCGAAGGGCGGCACTGCCTCGTCGGTGGCACAGGCGTGGACGACCCGGTCGGCGAGCAGGCCGACCGTCGTGACCGGGACCGGAAGCAGCTCGGCCGCGACGACGCACAGCAGCGTGTAACGGCGGCGGTCGAACGGGGCCTTGCCGGACCGCAGCCGACGGGCGGGGCGCGAGGCGTCGGGCACGGTCCGGATCTTGAGCAGACGCGCATACCCCAGGCGCGGCTCCACCACCAGCTGCCAGCCGCAGTTGTAGTCGAACCACTTCGTCAGCGGATCCTGACGGCGGCGGATCAGCTCGAAGGCGGGCGGGTCACCGCGCTCGGTGATCAGCGGCAGGCCGAGGAGCAGTCTGATGCCTCGGGCTATGTCCTGCCGCTCGGCCAGGACCAGCTGATTGGCGAGGGTGCTCATGTACCGCTCCTGATGGTGTTCATCCGCTGTCCTCCCGGACGACCGCCCGCAGTGCGCTCGGGCTCCGGATCTCCACCAGGTAGTCGGGCCCTTCGAACCGGCCGTGGGAGGTCCGCAGGACGGCCCGTCCGCCCTCGGGAGAAGGCCGGAGCACGATCTCCACGCGGCCGTCCGAGGTGACCGCCCGACGTGCCCCGCCGGCGTCCGGTCGTACGGCCAGCGCCCGGCCGAGGAGGTCGAGCAGCCGCTCGAAGACGGTGTGGTCCAGCACGCGCAGGTCGGAGAGCCGCACCGGGCCGTCGGTTCCCAGAACGTCCCAGGCCGCTTCGAGTTCGGCCCGCTCCTTCCGGGCCCGCTCGGCCCGGGCCGCCTTGATGCCTCCGATGTCGCGCACCTTCCCGGTGCGGGTGAACCGCTCGGTGCGGCCGCTGGTGCGCAGCAGCGCCGAGACCTCCACCGGCGGGGTCTCGGCCCAGCTGCCCGAGGAGGGCACCAACTCCGGGTCGGGGTGGGCGAGATGGGCATGCCGGGCCGACCCCAGACCGAAGGCGGCCGACCAGAGGCGGTGCAGGTCGTCCTCGGTGGGCGCGGCGGCGAACCAGCGGGCCAGCTCCCGGAAGTCCTGGACGGCGCTGGAGGAGCGGCGCCGTGACTCGGTGATCCGGTCGAGAACCTGGAGGAGCGTCACGATCGCCCGCCGCGCCACGTCGTGCAGCTGCTCCACGCGGGGCCGTGCCCCGTCGGCCGGCCGGAACCAGGACCGGAGCCCCTCCCAGCGCGCCCGGCGCCGCTCCAGCCAGGCCGGCGCGGGATCGCCGTCGGCGACCGGCGGCAGCTCGGCGCCCCGCAGCGCCCGCGCGTGCAGCAGGCTCACCCCGAGCCGCTCCACACGCTCGACGGCGGTGGCGACCGCCTGGCCCCGCTGGTCGAGGTTGACGAGGAACTCCTGGAGATAGGCCACCGTCGCGGCCTTCACCTCGCGGAAGGTCGCCAGGTCCGCACCTTCGGCGCGCAGCAGGCGCTGCAACTCGCCGTTGAACGCCTTGGTGTTGGCCAGCAGCGCCTCCAGGTGGCCCTCCAGCTCCTGCAGCGTGGTGAAGACCCGACGGTCCGAGGACGCGGAGTCGCCCAGCAGGACGTACAGCTCGTCGAGCCGGTCCGTGATCGCCTCCAGCACCGCCGTCTGGAGCGCCCCCGTCGAGGCGAGGACGAACAGGGCGTGCTCGACCCCGGCGGACGCGGCCTCACCGCGTCGGGTCAGCGAGTACTGGAGGTTGCGGCGCTCGTACTCCTCGGCGGTGCGGTAGTTCTCCGCGTGGTTCTGGACGACGTCCAGCAGCTGCCACTCCCTGAGCTTGCGCAGCGCCTCCTGGAGGTCGTCGTCATGGACCGCGTCGAGCCAGCCCACCGTCCGCAGCCGGGTGCGGACCTCGTCCAGCCCGAGCGCGGTCTCCAGCCGCTCGTTGGCCGCTCCGAAGGCCTGAAGGATCGCACCGTAGAGTTCGGCCTTCTCCCCCGTCGTGAACCGGAACATCTCCGGCGGCACCCTGCGCAACGGCTCCCCTCCCCGTCGTCCGGGCACCACAGTACGCGGACGTGCCGACGCCCGACGACGCGGTTGTCGACCGGCCAGGTCGCGTGCGGCAGGTACAGCTGGTGCAGGTGCGCCCGGGCCTCCGGGGAGGCCTGTGTCCCGGCTCCGGCAACGGCCGGTGAGGTTTCACAGAGCTGAACGCGCTCGGATCAGTTCTCTTCCGTCCCCGCCATCCCGCTCACCTCCGCGATTCCCTCGACCGTCGCGCGGTCGCTCGCCCGCCGGCCCTCGGCGGCGTCAAGCCGGTCGCGCATGTCCCGCAGGCGGGCCGGATCGGAAGCGACCTCCGGCGGTACGAGCGACATGACCCCCTTGGCCCGCTCGCCGTCGCCGAGGTCGGCCACCACACCGTCGGCGCGGTCCTCGTGTCCGGGCACCAGGGCACCGAGCAGGCCGAGGAGAACGAGCAGTTCGCGCTGCACCGCGGATGTGAACAGCTCCCGTTCCTCTGCGTCCAGCTTCACCTCGATCCGCCCACCACCGAGCTCGGCATAGCCGCGCAGGAGATCCATCAGAAGCTTGAACTGCCGCTCGGGCATCAGGACCTGGAGCGACTCGATGTAGAGCTTCAGCCGCAGCGCCGGTAGTTCCGCGTCCATCCGGGCCTCCCTGGTACGTCAGTCGACCGGAATCCTCACCGATCGTAGTCACCCGATGGCACGGGTGGCGAGGACAGGTGACAGCGCGCGGAGGCGGGCGGAGTTCCCATGGCCGTCAAGGATCGGACGACACTCCCTTCCCCGCCGCGATCCTGACCCGCACCCCCTGCCCAGGCCTTGACTAACGTCCGAATTTCGCATGGTGGGCGGCGATCAGGTCGCGGTACCAGGCGTAGGAGGCCTTCGGGGTGCGCTTCAGGGTGGCGAAGTCGACGTGGACGAGGCCGAAGCGCTGGTGGTAGCCCTCGGCCCGTCGGACGGGGTGTCATTGTGGTCGCGACCCTCAGTCGGCCGACGAGGTTGCCGAACATTCCGTGCAGAGATTTCTTCCCGTCCGGGAGCGCTCGGCGAGGGTGCTGCGGGTACGGAGGAGACGCACGGACGCACCCGGCGCACGCCAGGTCCCACAACGCCGGATCAGTCCGTGCCTGGCTGAACGAGCTTGAAAGCCAGGCGCGCTGCGGCGCGTTGGGCCGCTCGGCGGATGCGCACCGGGGCCGACGGCGCCGGCAGCGGTGCCGGGCGGGTGGTGGCCAGCCTGGGGAAGAGTGCTTCGGCGTTGGTGCGGTTGACGGCCGTGAGCGTGCCGGGGTCGACGCCCGTGTCGAGGCCGTTGGCGAAGTACTGCCCGGCGGGGGTGGGGGCGAAGGGCCAGTCGCTGCCGAACAGGACGTGTCCGGGGCGGGCGAAGGCGAGGAGGGTGGGCAGGGCGGCCGGGCTGGAGGACAGGGCGGTGTCGAAGTGGAAGGAGCGGAAGTCGTCCAGCACGTCGAGCGGGCTGCGTGCGGTGTCGTTGGCGAGGGTGACGGCCATCCGGTGGGAGGCGTAGGGGAGGAAGCCGCCGGCGTGGCTGAGGATGAAGCGGATGTTCGGGTAGCGGCGCAGGATGCCGTTGCGGACCAGGAGGTAGGCGGCCCTGGTGGTGTCGAGCAGGAAGTCGGCGGCGAAGGCCGGGATGCCGCGGACCGGTGGGGCGGGTAGTTCGGCGGGGTGGACGAAGGCCACCGCGCCGCGGTCGTCGAGTGCCTGCCACAGGACGTCCTGGCCGTCGGCCCCGAGGTAGGCGCCGCGGTTGTTGGCGAGCAGAGTGACGCCGTCGGCGCGCAGCTCGTCCAGCGCGCGTACCGCCTCGGCGGCGGAGGCTCCGGCGTCGGGCAGGGGCAGGGTGGCGAAGAAGCCGAAGCGGCCGGGGTGGTCCGAGGCGAGGGACGCGCCGTGGTCGTTGAGACGTCGGGCCAGGTCGGCCGCTTCGGCGGGGTCGGCGAGGAAGCCCGTCGCGGGCGTGGACACGGAGACGATCGCGGTGGCGGTGTCCAGGAGGTCCATCAGGTGCAGGGCCGACCGGGCGCTCCAGTCGGGCAGGGCCCGGCCTCCGGCGTCGGTGATGCCGGCCCTGGCGAGCTCGTCGCGGTAGAAGCCGGGCACCACGTGCTGGTGGACGTCGATGCGTTGTGCCGAAGGAGACATGCCGCGGCCTTTCGTGCGCTCTGTGGGGGCGGAGCGGGGTTGTCGTACCGGCCGCCGGCCGTACGGCGCCGGGCCGGGCGCGTGCCGCTCGCGGGTCGTCCGCGGCTCGGCCGCGGCGGGCGTCCCCTCCGGTGGTGCGCGGTTCCGGTCACTTGACCCTCTCCGACGGCGAGCATACCGTAGCAGTCATTCCAATTGGAGTGAGCGCTACAACAACAGTTGCGCGGTGCAATCGACAGTGAGGTGGCCTAATGCGTCAGACCGGGGCCGGGACAGCGCCCGAGGACGGCTCCTACGACGTGGCCGTCATCGGTTACGGGCCCGCGGGCGTGACCGCGGCGAACCTGCTGGGCGCCGCGGGGCTGCGCGTCGTCGTCCTGGAGCGGGACGCCGAGGTCTTCTCCCGCGCCCGGGCCATCTCCACGGACGAGGAGGTCGTGCGGATCTGGCAGCGGACCGGACTGGCCGAGCGCCTCAAGCAGGACATGCTGACCGAGCGGCCCGTGGACTTCGTCGACGCGGACGGCCGCCCCTTCATCCGTGCCCGCCCCACCCCGCGCGGGCACGGGCACCCGCCGCAGATGTTCATCTACCAGCCCGCGCTGGAGCAGGTGCTGCGCGACGGCGTCGACCGGTACCCGAACGTGGAGGTCCTGCTGCGCCACGAGTGCCTGCGCCTGCGCCAGGACGCCGACGGGGTGGAGCTGACGGTCGTCGGCACGGCCGACGACTCCGTGCACCGGCTGCGCGCCTCCTACGTGATCGCGGCCGACGGCGGCTCCAGCCTCACCCGCGCCCAGCTGAACATCGGCTACGAGGGCCGGACGTACGAGGACCGCTGGGTCGTCATCGACACCGAGATGCTCAAGCCCTGGCCCGACCACGACAAGCTGCGCTTCCACTGCGACCCGGCGCGCCCGGCCGTCGACTGCCCGACCCCGCTGGGCCACCACCGCTACGAGTTCCCGCTCCTGCCCGGGGACGACGAGGAGCACCTGGTCACCGAGGACGCCGTGTACGGGCTGATCTCCCGGTACGGGATCGGCCGCGACAGCGTCAAGGTGCTGCGCGCGACCGTCTACAGCCACCACGTGCGCTTCGCCACGCGCTTCCGTGCGGGGAGGGTCTTCCTCGCCGGCGACGCCGCCCACGCCATGCCGCCGTGGATCGGCCAGGGCATGGCCGCGGGCGTGCGCGACGTGGCCAACCTCTGCTGGAAGCTCGACGCCGTCCTGCGCGGCGAACTGCCCGAGACGGTCCTCGACAGCTACGAGGCCGAACGCAAACCGCACGTCAAGGAGGTCACCCGGCGGGCGGTGCTCGTCGGCCGGACCATCACCGAACGCCGCCGGCCGGTCACCAAGGTCCGCGACGGCGCCCTGCGCACCCTGGACCGCGTCCCGGGCTTCAGCAACTGGCTGCAGAGCGCGAACTGGATCCCCGTCGCCCGGTACGACGCCGGCCTGCGGGCCCGCTCCCGCGCCAGGGCGACCGGCCACCAGGTGCCCCAGCCGTGGGTGACCGGCCCCGACGGCAGCCGCGTGCGCCTCGACGACGCGCTCGGCGGCCGGTGGCACCTCCTGCACGCCCGGACCGCCGCCCCCCAACTCGCCTGGGACGTCCTGGGCGTGCCGTCCCTGACCGTCACGCCGCTGGGCTCCGCACCCGCGGAGGGCACCCTCGTCGACAGCGACGGCGTCCTGCTGCCCTGGATGGCCCGGCACGGCGCGGCCGCACTCGCCCTGCGCCCCGACGCCTACGTCTACGCGGCGGCCCCCGCGGGCACTCCGCTCCCGCTGCCGCCCCGGGGCTTCGCCCCCACCACCGCTCCCCGCCCGCACGCGTCCACCGCCCAGTGAGGACACCGGCACCATGACGACGACACCGACCGGCCTGCCGACGATGCAGGAGACGACGTACGACATCGGCGGAAGGAAGGTCTTCGCCGCGGAGACCGGGGACGGCCCGCCGGTCCTGCTGCTGCACGGCGGCGGCCCGGGCGCCTCCGGCGTCTCCAACTACACCCGCAACATCGCCGCCCTGGCCCGGGGCCACCGGGTCATCGTGCCCGACCTGCCCGGCTACGGCCGCAGCACCAAGGGCGTCGACGCCGGCGACCCCTTCGGCTTCCTCGCCGACCACGTCCGCGGCCTGCTCGACCGCCTCGGCCTCGAGAAGGCCCACCTGGTCGGCAACTCCTACGGCGGCGCCTGCGCCCTGCGCCTGGCCCTGGACACCCCCGACCGGGTCGACCGCATGGTCCTGATGGGCCCCGGCGGCATCGGCACCACCCGCGCCTTGCCCACCCCCGGCCTCAACAGCCTGCTGAACTACTACACCGGCGACGGGCCCTCGCGGCCGAAGCTGGAGAAGTTCATCCGCGACCACCTCGTCTTCAATGCCGCCGACGTCCCCGACTCCGTGATCGACGAGCGCTACCGCGCCAGCATCGACCCGGAGGTGGTCGCCGCACCGCCCCTGCGGCGGCCCTCCGGGCGCGACGCCCTGCGGACCGTGTGGAGGATGGACTTCACCCGCGACCCGCGCCTGTCCCGGCTGCCCGTCCCGACCCTGGTGCTGTGGGGGGCCCAGGACAGGGTCAACCGGCCCTCCGGCGGCCGGATGCTCGCCGATCGCATGCCCGACTGCGACCTGTACACGGTCGCCAACACGGGCCACTGGGTCCAGTTCGAGCGCGCGGAACTCTTCAACCGGCTGTGCGCCGACTTCCTGGCGGGCCGGCGATGACCACCGCACCGGCCCGCGCCACCGTCTTCGGCGCCGTCCACCTCGGCTACGTCGTCATCGAGACGAACCGCTTCGCCGACTGGCGCCGCTTCGGCACCGACGCCATCGGCATGCACCACGACAGCCTCTCCCCCGACCTGATGCGCTTCCGCCTCGACGGCCAGGAGTGCCGCTTCCTGCTCACCCGCGGGCCCGCCGAGGACGTCGTCGCCACCGGCTGGCACGTCGACGACCACGCCTCCTTCGACCGGATCGAAGCCCGCGTCCGCGCCCACGGCGTGCCCCTCACCCGGGGCTCCGACGAGGAAGCGGCCCTGCGCGGCGTCGAACGCCTGCTGCGCTTCCCCGGCCCCAAGGGCATCACCCAGGAGATCTGCACCGACCCCACCACGACCGCCGAACCGCTGCGCATGCTCGCCTCCGGCTTCGTCACCGGGGACTCCGGCATGGGCCACGTCGCGATCACCTCAACCAGGCCGCAGCTGATGCGCGGCTACTTCGACACCGTCTTCGACGCCCGCCTGACCGACTACATCGACGAGACCATCAGCGGCGTCAAACTCAAGATCCGCTTCCTGCGCGTCAACGAACGCCACCACTCCATCGCGATCGCCGCCGTCCGCGGCCTGCCCCTGGACCCGATCCGCACCCGGGTGCAGCACCTCAACATCCAGGCCGCCACCCTCGACGACGTCGCCCGCAGCTACCAGCGCGTCCACGAACTCGGCTTCGAGATGGCCCTGTCCGTCGGCCAGCACACCAACGACCGGGAACTGTCCTACTACGCCCGCACCCCCTCGGGCTTCGAGTGGGAGGTCGGCTGGAACCCGGTCGTCATCGACGAGAGCACCTGGGAGCCCACCACCCACCAGGGCATCAGCGCCTGGGGCCACCTCCCCGTCGGCCGGACCATCGTCGACAAGCTCGCCCAGTTCCGCGCCGGCGCCCGCTCCCTGGCCCGTCCGGAACGCACCGTGCCCGCCCTCAGCGGCACGGGCATCCCCGACGACTGACCCGGGACAGCCGCCGCACCGCCGGTACGGCTCCGTCCCCGCCCTGCCCGGCGTCCGCGGCGCACGCCCGCACCCGGCACAAGCCGGTGCCCCGGCCGTTCCCCCACCCCTCGACGATCCCCCGGAGGCCACCCTCGTGCTCGGCTCCGCACCACCCCACCGATCCCTGCCGGTTCCGACCCGGCCCGCCCGCGTCGCCGAGGCGGCCGCCCTCCTGGAAGAGGCCGCCCGCACCGGCATCCCGTGCACCCCGGTGCGCCCGCTGCTGCCCGAGGCCGACATCGAGGCCGCCTATGCCGTGCAGCAGCTCCACGTCGAGCGCGCCCTCGCGGCGGGGCGACGGCTCGTGGGCCGCAAGGTCGGCCTGACCTCGCCCGCCGTACAGCGCCAACTCGGCGTCGACCGGCCTGACTTCGGCGCCCTGTTCGCCGACATGGCGGTACCCGAGGGACAGCCCGTCGCCCCCGGCCGACTGCTCCAGCCGAAGGTCGAGGCCGAGGTCGCCCTGGTCCTCGGCTCCGACCTGCCCCACCGCGACCCGACCGTCGCCGACCTGCTGCGCGCCACGGCGTTCGCGCTGCCCGCGCTGGAGATCGTCGACAGCCGCATCGCCGACTGGGACATCACCATCGTCGACACCGTCGCCGACAACGCCTCCTGCGGCCTGTACGTCCTGGGCGGCACCCCGGTCCCGCTGGACCGGGTCGACCTGCGGGCCGTGACCATGACGCTCACCCGGAACGGCGAACAGGTCTCCCGGGGCACCGGGGCCGACTGCCTGGGCAGCCCGCTCACCGCCGCCCTCTGGCTCGCCTCCGCCCTCGCCGGGCTCGGCGACCCGCTGCGGGCCGGCGACACCGTCCTGACCGGCGCACTGGGCCCGATGGCCCCCGCCGCCGCGGGCGACGAGTTCACCGCCGTCATCGAAGGACTGGGCACGGTCACGACCGCGTTCGCGCCCGCCGCCACGGAAGGAGCCCTCGCATGACCACGAAGGTCGCCGTCATCGGGTCCGGCAACATCGGCACCGACCTGCTGATCAAGATCCTGCGGCTCTCCGAGTCCCTGGAGATCGCCGCGATGGCCGGGATCGACCCCGACTCCGACGGCCTGGCCCGCGCCCGCCGCCTGAAGGTCGCCACCACCCATCAAGGCGTGGACGGCCTGGTGGCACTGGACGAGTTCGCGGACGTGCAGATCGTCTTCGACGCCACCTCCGCCGGAGCCCACCGCCGCCACGACGAGGTGCTGCGCTCGCTGGGGCGCACCGTCGTCGACCTGACGCCCGCGGCGCTCGGCCCCTACGTCGTCCCGCCGGTCAACGGCGACGACCACCTCGGCGCCCCCAACGTCAACATGGTCACGTGCGGCGGACAGGCCACCGTTCCGATCGTGGCCGCGGTCTCGGCCGTGACTCCCGTCCACTACGGCGAGATCGTCGCCTCGATCTCCTCGCGCTCCGCGGGCCCCGGCACGCGGGCCAACATCGACGAGTTCACCGAGACCACCTCCTCGGCCATCGAGAAGGTGGGCGGCGCCTCCCGCGGCAAGGCGATCATCGTCCTGAACCCGGCCGAGCCGCCGCTGATCATGCGCGACACCGTGTACTGCCTGGTCGGCGACTGCGACGACGCCGCGGTGACCGACTCGGTCGAGCGGATGGTCGCCCGGGTCCAGGCGTACGTCCCCGGCTACCGCCTCAAGCAGAAGGTGCAGTTCGACCGCGTCGCTGCCGACGACCCGCTCCGCTCCCTGCTGCCCGCGCCCTCCCGCACCGGCGGTGCCGCGAAGGTGTCGGTGTTCCTGGAGGTGGAGGGGGCCGCCCACTACCTGCCCGCCTACGCCGGCAACCTCGACATCATGACCTCGGCCGCCCTGCGCACCGCCGAACGCATGGCCGCCCACCGCGCCCCGGAGGTGGCGACGCGATGACTTCCCTGTACGTCCAGGACGTGACCCTGCGGGACGGCATGCACGCCGTGCGCCACCGCTACACCGTCGACCAGGCCCGCACCATCGCTGGCGCCCTCGACGCGGCCGGCGTGGCCGCGATCGAGATCGCCCACGGCGACGGCCTGTCCGGCTCCAGCATCACCTACGGCGTCGGCGCCCACACCGACTGGGAGTGGATCGCCGCCGTCTGCGACAGCGTCCACCACGCGGTGCCCACCACCCTGCTGCTGCCCGGCATCGGCACCCTGCACGACCTGCGGCAGGCGCAAGCCCTCGGCATCCGCTCGGTGCGCGTCGCCACCCACTGCACCGAGGCCGACATCGCCGCCCAGCACATCGACGCCGCCCGCGGCCTGGGCATGGACGTGGCCGGTTTCCTGATGATGTCCCACCTGGCCGAGCCCGCCGAACTCGCCCGGCAGGCCAGGCTGATGGAGTCCTACGGCGCCCAGTGCGTCTACGTCACCGACTCCGGCGGACGCCTCACCATGGACGGCGTGCGCGACCGCCTGCGCGCCTACCGCGACGTCCTGTCCCCCGACACCGAACTCGGCATCCACGCCCACCACAACCTGGGCCTGGGCGTCGCCAACTCCGTCGTGGCCGTGGAGAACGGCGTCACCCGCGTCGACGCCTCCCTCGCCGGCCAGGGAGCGGGCGCCGGCAACTGCCCTCTGGAGGCGTTCGTGGCGGTCGCCGACCTGATGGGCTGGGAGCACGGCTGCGACCTGTTCCCGCTGATGGACGCCGCCGACGACGTGGTCCGCCCGCTGCAGGACCGCGAGGTGCGCGTCGACCGCGAGACCCTCACCCTCGGCTACGCGGGCGTGTACTCCAGCTTCCTGCGCCACGCCGAGACCGCCGCCCGCCGCTACGGCCTGGACACCCGCGCGATCCTGGTCGAGGTCGGGCGGCGCAAGATGGTGGGCGGCCAGGAAGACATGATCACGGACATCGCCCTCGACCTCGCGACGGCCCGCTCCGCCGACTGACCGAACAGCCCTCGCACGCCCCGGGCCGACGGACGCCGCGCCGCGGGACGTCGAGGACCCGGCGGAACGCTTCGCCGCCGGCATCCGGCCGACCCTGGTGCCGGCGGCCTCCCTCCCCGAGGTCACCGGTGTCCTGAGGCTGCGCGGCATGCAGCACATCCGCACGGCCGACGGGCTCGGGCCCCTGCCCCTGCCCCTGCCCTGCGCGATCTCAAACCCGGGCGCGCAGCGGGCCGGTTCCGGACCGAGGCCCCCGTGGTGCCCCTCGGCGCGATCGGAGGGGCCGTCCTCGGCCTGTTGCGGTCGCGGTTGCGGTTGCCCATGGTGAAGCGGCTCGACGACGGCGACGGGACGCGGATGTCCGAGCTGCTGGTGCTCACGCCGGGTCTGTCGGACGAGGACGCCCACGAGGTGGCCACCCGTCCCTGCCACCCCTGGCCCCGGAGCGGCGGGGTCCGCTGACGGGCGCGGCCGAACCGCCGGCCGACCGGGTCGTGGCCGTCGGGTCCGGGTCCTAGGCGGTGCGGGACCGCAGCTCGACACCGTGCCCGGACATGCGGGCGACGATGCCGTGGTCGGTGACGGCCACGGACCGGAGCGCGAGCCCCTCGGGCAGGTCGTCGAGCGGGGTCCGGCGCTCCAAGGCCCTCGCCAGCAGGGTTCGTGCGGCCGGGGAAACGTTCTCGGGGAGCCGGACGTCGTCGAGTCCGACGGCGTCCGGAGCGGCGACGCCGACATGGGCGGAGGCGGTGACCTGCCCGAACAGCGGCAGCCGGGCGGTCGCTGCCACCCGGTCGTCACCCTCGCCCCGGCCGATGGCGACCCCGTAGAAGGCCGAGAGTTCGTCGTACGCGACGGTCGCCGTGACCTCCGCCTCGTCGGCCCGCTCCCCGCCGTCCCGTTCCCGGTGCACTCCTCGCAGGTGGACGGCAACGTCCTCGACGGTCAGGACGCGGCCGTCCAGGTCGGCCGGCACGCGTGCGGCGTCGATGTCCGCCTCGGTGACCACTCCCCGGGCCAACTGCAGAGACACGGGGAAACCGTGCACGCGCACCTCGGGAGCGGCTGCGAGGCCGAGGTTCCGACGAGCCGAGTCGGCGATGCGCTCCTGGGTGTACTGCGTGGCCAGTACCTCGCCGCCGCCGGCGGCGGCGAGCAGCGTCAGGGCCACCGCGATCCACCCGTTGCGGCGGCGCTTGAGGCGCGGCGCCCGGCCGTTGACCGGTTCGTGCATGTTCTCTCTCCTCTGCGGTAATGGCCTGGTCCGACCGCGGTGTCGGACAGCGGCGGTGTTGGTTCGTCAGTGACGGACCGGCGACGGGGGGGAGCACCGGGCCGGGACCGGTGCTCGTGCGCGGTGCCGAGGGGCTGGGTCCGCTGCCCGTCGGGGTGCGCGGGGAAGGGCGGCGCGGACCTCGCGCTGGAAGCGGCTCCGGGCGGCGTCGTCGAGGGCGAGCCGCAGGTGCATCGGCTTCACGGCGACCGTACGGTGCGGGAGCAGGTCGTCGGCCGACCGGACCTCGCCCGCGCCGCCGCGGCCGATCACCCCGCGCAACGCGTACCCGCCGCCGGTCAGGCCGACCCACTCGTCGTAGGGGATGTACTGCATGGCGGCGTCTGCGGTCCTACTGATGACCGGGCCGGCTGCCGAACGGACGGCCACATCTTTCGACGGACCGTCACCGGCGGTGCGGGAGGGGCGGGTTCAGTCCGACGTCGGCGGTGTTCTCGGCGCGCGGAACAGGCAG
Source organism: Kitasatospora sp. NPDC056800 (assembly GCF_042789775.1). Classification (NCBI taxonomy): domain Bacteria; kingdom Bacillati; phylum Actinomycetota; class Actinomycetes; order Kitasatosporales; family Streptomycetaceae; genus Kitasatospora; species Kitasatospora sp. NPDC056800. The sequence continues at coordinate 25,003 of NZ_JBHUAL010000010.1, forward strand.
CCGACGGCTGCGGCCAGGACGATGGCACCGACCGCGACGAGCGAGGCCGACAGTCCGTCCATGAAGGCGGCCTTGACGCCGTCCGCCAGGGCCACTCCCCCGACGCCGAGCCGATCGGCGACGTGCAGGCCCGCGGCGGCGGAGTCGCGCGCGGCCGAGGCCGCCTCGGCGGGCAGCTGGTCGAGGGAAGCGGGGAGGCTGGATCGGTAGTGGCTGCCGTAGATCGAGCCCATGAGGGCGATGCCGACGGCCGAGCCGACCTCGCGGGTGGTGTCGTTCATCGCGGAGGCGACGCCCTGCCGGCCGCGGCCGAGCGAGCCGGTGATGGCGGAGGTGCCCACGGCCCCGGACAGGCCGATGCCGAAGCCCGCCAGGACGAGCCCGCCGAGGAAGGGCAGGTAGCCGGAGTCGACGTCGATCCGGGAGATGACGAACAGGCCGGCGCTCAGCAGGGCCAGGCCGGCGGCCATGGTGACCTTCATCCCCACCCGTCGCACCAGGCGGGGGGTGAGCTGCGAAGTGGGCAGGACGACCACGGCGACGGGGACGAGGGCGACGGCGGCCTTGAGCGGGCTGTAGCCGAGGATGAGCTGCAGGTATTGCAGGCCGACGAAGAAGAACCCGAAGACGGCCATGAACTGTACGAGGACGGTGATCGCGCCGGCCCGGAAGCCGCGGATGCCGAACAGGGCGGGGTCGAGGAGCGGGTGCTCGTTGCGCAGGCCGAGCCAGGCGTACGCGGTGAAGGCCAGAACCGTGACGACGAGTGCGGCGACGGCCGGGGGCTGCGTCCAGCCCTGCTCGTTGCCCTCGATGATGGCGAAGACCAGGGTGCCGATCCCGAGCGCGGTGCAGACGGCCCCGGGCACGTCGGGCGGCTCGGGGTGCGGGTCCTTGGTGTCGGGCGCCAGGAGGATCCCCGCCAGCGCGGCGACCAGGGCGACCGCGGCGCCGGTGACGAAGATCGACCGCCAGGAGTACCACTCCAGCAGCGTCCCCGCGGCGAGCATGCCGAGGATGGCGCCGGCCGCCGCGAATCCCGACCAGGTAGCCACGCCCTTGGCCCGCTGCTCGGGCGGGAAGGCGGCCGTGATGGTGGACAGTGTGCCCGGCATGATCATCGCGGCGCCGATCCCCATGACGACCCGCCAGACAATGAGCGTGGTGGTGGAGTCGGCGAAGGAAGCGGCCAGGGAGGCGGCACCGAAGACCACGGTGCCCGCGACGAGGACGTTGCGGCGCCCGAGCCGGTCGCCGATCGCGCCGAGGGGCAGCACGAGCGCGGCCAGGGCGACGGTGTAGGCGTCGGCGATCCAGGTCAGCGAACTGTTGGTGGCCGACAGGTCGAGCGCCAGGTCCGGCAGTGCGAGGTTGAGGGCGGAGACGGAGGCCACGACGAGGACCAGGGCCAGGCACATGGCGGCGAGTACGCCGTTGTGGCCGGCCCGGCCGGCCGCGACGGCGCCGAGGCTCTCCCCCGCCCGGTCGTCGGTCTGGTGTTGAGGGATGGTGGACATGGGGAACCTGTCTCGGTCGATGCTGTGCTGAGAGGGCCCGAGGGGCGGACGCGCCGCGGGTGCACCGGGCCGCACGGAACGGACGCACCGCGATCGGGCGGGCGCCTCACAGCGGCAGGGTCGGGAGGCGACGCTCGGGCGGGGACGCGCGCTTCGGTGTCGGAGCGGCCGACGGCCCCGGACGCGTACGGGGTGGCACCGGGCGGGTCCGGGCCGGCGGCACGGCCCTGCCCGGTTCCGGCCGGGTCGGCGGCCGGGCGGCGCGGGGAGCCGGCCGCGGAGTCGCGCGACCGGCCGGGCTCACTCCTCCTTCTCCGCCGCCATGCGTGTAGCCGCCTCGTAGACGAGCCGGGCGTGCAGTTCGAACATCGCGACCAGGTCGACGCCGTCCCCGTTGATCTCGCGCTGGACGAACAGTCCGTCGGCACCGGCGACGGCATAGGTCGTGAGCAGGCGGACAGAGTCCTCGTCGAGGTCCGGGACGAGCTCCCGGGCCATCTCGGCGATCTTCGCGCCCGCGATCTCACGGACCTGGAGGAACACCGTCCGGCCCCGGGGCTCCGTGGGGCGCCGCTCCAGCGCGAGCATCAGCCCGAACCGGAGGAAGTCGGGAGCGTCGATCAGCGACTTCGCCACGCTCACCGCCATGGCGGTGACCCGCTCCAACGGAGTGCCCGCTTCCTCGCCCGGCAGCTCGACGGCAGCCAGCCAGGTCGCGAAGCTGCGTTCGATCACCGCGGCGATCAGGTCGTCCTTGTCCTTGAAGTGCCAGTAGATCGAGCTGGCGGGCAGCCCGCACTTGGTGCTGACGGCCGCGATCGAGGTGCCCTCGTAGCCGCGCTCGCCCGCGATCTCCACGGCGGCGTCCAGGATGCGCTGGCGCGACTCCACCCCGTTCGCGCGCTTCTTGCGGGTCGTCTGCGGCCCGGCCATGGCGGGTGCCTCCTCGTGTTCGGGTGCGTTCGACTGTCGTCGACGGCGATCCTACTGCAGCGTTCACTCCAATTGGAGCGATCACTACAGCAAGTGTGCCACAGTGCGCTCGTCGGCGCGCTCCGCCTGCCGGATCGGCCGAGCGCGCCCGGCTCGGGGGTCAGCCCGTACGGGCCCCGAGCCGGGCGGCCAGCGCCGGGAACTGGGCCAGCGCATTGCCCCGCTCGACAGCCAGGCGCTCGTCGGGACCGAACGTCTCGTCCAGTTGGGGCGCGGGATCTCCGGCCCCCAGGAACAAGGGACTGCTGAACGGCCAGTCGGTGGCGAACAGGACGTGCTCGGCGCCGGCCAGCTCCCGCACCGACTTCATCGCCTGGGGCGCCGGCGAGAGGGCCGTGTCGTAGAAGAGGCCGCGGAACTGCGCACTGCTGTCCGCCGACCCGGAGGCGCCGAACCGCTGGGCGAGCTCGGGGGTCAGCGTCAACAGGCTCGCACGGTAGGAGATGTAGGGCAGCGTGCCGCCGGCGTGGGCGGCCAGCCAGCGGATGCGCGCGTGCCGCTCGTACACCCCCTTGTAGAGCATGTTGACCAGCGCTCGCGTGGTGTCGAACGTGAACTCGTAGAGGAAGGGCGGCAGCCCCAGGTCGGGATAGGCCGAGGGGGTCACCGGGTGGACGAACACCATGGCCCGCAGGTCGTCGAGTTCGCGCAGCAACGGCTCGAAGACGGGATCGCCCAGGTAGGTCCCGCCGTAACTGCTGAACAGGCCCACGCCGTCCAACCCGAGTTCACGCACCGCTCTCCGGGCTTCCACCACCGCGTCGCCCACGTCCATCGCGGTCACCCTGCGGCCCAACGGCAGGACCGCGAAGCCGCCGAAGCGCCCCTGGCGGTAGGTGGATCCGCAGACGAGCTCACGGCTCATGTAGGTGTTCAGGCGCCGCGCCATGGCCAACCGGTCGGCGGCGGCATCCAGATAGGTGACCCCCGGCTCGGAGACGGAGACCACCTGCGCCTCGATGCCGTAGCGGTTCATGAAGTCGACCGCGAGGGCCGGGCTCCACACCGGGACCGGCACTCCGCCGATCTCGACGATGCCGTGCGCGGCGAGGGACTGCCGGTAGAAGTCCGGGAGCAGGTGGCAGTGCACGTCGATGCGGCCCCGGCCGCGCGTCACGGGCGACCGCGGCGCCGGGTCGGGCGATGCCGCGCGGGCCGGCGTCGGATCGAGCGCCGCGGTGGCGACGGCGAGCGGCAGGGCGGCCTTGAGGAGCCTTCGGCGCCCCGGACTTGGGGCATTCTCGGTTTCGGTGTCGATCATTACGCGCACCTCCTGTGGGCAACGGGACGCAGCATGAACCGTTGGCGGGTCGTCATCGGCACCAAGCAGGCATGCCGGACCAGCGGGTCTGCGTCGCCACGGACGCACCCGTTCATGTAGCGGTCACTACAGACTCATGTAGTGACCGCTACGGCAAGAGGGGCGAAGATCGGAGTCAATGGGCAGGGCGCGGCGAGATCCGGTCCAGGGGACCATGCAGGGCGCACCGCCCACCGCCGCTCTCTTCGGATCCCGGTGCGGGCCGCCACACCGCCCTGCGGGCAGCTCACTTCAGCCGACAGGTCTTCGACGACTTGCCACTGCGACACGAGCGCCCAGGTGCGTAGAGCCCACCAGGCGCGGCCGCTGCTACCGATCCGCCGGCTTCGCCCGGTGAGCGGCGATCAGGTCGCGGTACCAGGCGTAGGAAGCCTTCGGGGTGCGCTGCTGCGTCGCGAAGTCGACGTGGACGAGGCCGAAGCGCTGGTGGTAGCCCTCGGCCCATTCGAAGTTGTCGAGGAGGGACCAGGTGTAGTAGCCGCGGATGTCGATGCCTTCGGCGGTGGCTTGGGCGAGGGCGTCGAGGTGGGCGGACATGAAGTCGATGCGGGGCTGGTCGGGGGTGGTGGACTCCTCGACGGAGCAGCCGTTCTCGGTGATGGTGAGGGGTGGGAGGGCCTTGCCGTAGGACTCGCGGAGGTTGAGGAGGAGTTGGCGGAGGGCGTCGGGGACGACGGGCCAGCCGAAGGCGGTGTGGGGGACGTCGGGGATGTCGACGAGGTCGAAGGGGAGGCCGGGTTCGGTGGGGGCGGCGACGCGGGTGGGGTTGTAGAAGTTGAGGCCGAGGCCGTCGAGGCCGGGGGTGTGGATGAGGTCGAGGTCGCCGGGGTGGACGGCGCCGAAGATGTCGTCGGGGACGCCGAGGGCGGAGAGGTCGGGGTAGCGGCCGAGGAGGACGGGGTCGGTGAACAGACGGTTGTGGAGGGCGTCGTAGGCCTCGGCGGCGGCGAGGTCGGCGGGTGAGGGGGTGGCCGGCTCGACGGGGGTGAGGTTGTTGGAGAGCATCGCCTCCAGGCCGCGGTCGTGGAGGACGGTGGCGGCCAGGCCGTGGGCGAGGAGCTGGTGGTGGGCGGCGGGGAGGGCCTCGAACATCAGGGTGCGGCCGGGGGCGTGGGTGCCCAGGGCGTAGCCGAAGACGGTGTGGACGAAGGGCTCGTTGAGGGTGATCCAGGCGGGGACGCGGTCGCCGAGGCGGTCGGCGACGATCCCCGCGTACTCGGCGAAGCGGTACGCGGTGTCGCGGTTCAGCCAGCCGCCGTGGCCTTCGAGGCCCTGCGGGAGGTCCCAGTGGAAGAGGGTGGGCAGCGGGGTGATGCCCGCTTCGAGGAGGGCGTCGACGAGGCGGTCGTAGAAGGCGAGGCCGGCGGCGTTCACGGCGCCCGCGCCGGTGGGCTGGACGCGGGACCAGGCGACGGAGAAGCGGTAGCCGTCCAGTCCGAGGCCCTTCATCAGGGCGATGTCCTCGGGGTACCGGTGGTAGTGGTCGCAGGCCACCGCGCCGGTGTGGCCGTCGCGGACGGCGCCGGGGCGGGCGGCGAAGGTGTCCCAGACGGAGGGCCCGCGGCCGTCCTCGTTCACCGCCCCCTCGATCTGGTAGGCAGCGGTGGCGGCACCCCAGCGGAACCCCGCCGGCAGGTCGAAGCGGTCCGGCATGACAGCCTCCTGACGGAAACATGAGGGGAAGTCATGTTACCGGCGCGGCGCCGAAACACCAGAGTGGGACGACGGAAGGGACCGGAGCCCCGCAGAGGGCCTCGGTCCCTTCCGTCGTCCGGTGGCCAGGGGGTGAGGGACTCACCCCGGACCCGTCACCACACGTCGGCGAGCTCCCGCAGCAGTTCGACCACCCGTGCCGTCTGCGCCGGCCCGAGCCGCGGGTCCGGCGCCACCGAGATGAAGACCAGGGCCAGCATCACCGCCGCGTCCAGCCGGTAGAGGAGGTCGGCCGCGGGGGTGACGGAGGACTTCCCGCCCGCGGCCTCGTAGCCCTGGCGGATCGCCCGCTCGTCCAGGCCGTTCTCCGGGATGAGCGCGTACTCGGACATCCGCGCCAGTTCCATCGCGGGGTCGCCGATCAGCACGTTGGACCAGTCGATCAGCGCGGCCACCCGCCCCTGGCCGCACAGCAGGTTCTGCCGGCGCAGGTCCAGGTGGAGCAGCGCGGGCTCGGCCGACGTCTCGGCGAGCCGGGCCGCGATCGCCGCGCGCTCGGGCAGCTCGCCCAGGCCCGGGCGGAGGTCCAGCAGCCTGCCGAACCGGTCGGGCAGCCGCTGCGCCAGCAGGTCGGGGACGGGCCGGCCGTACTGGACGACGGGCGCGAGGTCCGGGGCCGGCTTGGCGTGCAGCGCCGCGAACAGCGCCCCGACCTCGGACCAGTCCGGTGCCTGGGCGTCGGAGTCCACGAAGGCCGAGAGCAGCACCGGCGTGCCCGTCCGGGTGTACTCGATGCCCAGGGCGCGGGCGACCGGGAAGCCGTCCGGGGCCAGCCACTGGGTGATCCGGAGTTCCTGCTCCAGCAGGCCGTCCGCGCCGACGCCGACGTTGTTCGCGGTGTGGAACGTACGGGCGCGCGGCACGCGCAGCACCACGTCCTCGTGCGCCGCGCCGCTCAGCGGGCTCGCCCGGTAGACGAGGAACTCCACGCCGCTGCTGAGCACCACGGGCGGGGTGTAGCCGAGCGAGCCCGCGAGTTCGGCGAGCCCGTCCGTGACGTCCTGGTCCCCGGTCGGGCCGACCGTACCCTCCGTACTCCCCGTCATCGGGCGACCTCCGCGACCCGGGCGGAGCCGGCCGCGGCGGTGGCGTCGCCGGTCGGACGGCGCCACATGCCGTGGAGCCAGCTCTCGTAGGCGGGGCCCCGGGGCTCGTCCAGCACCAGGCAGAGCGGCTCGATCACCCGTCCCGGGCCGCCGGCCAGACCGCCGTGGTGCATCGTCAGGTTGTCCCCGAGCAGCAGGTCGAAGCGCTCACTGGGTGCCAGGATCTCGTAACGCTCCTGGAACTCCCGCCAGTTGAGCCCGGCGCCCAGGGTCGTGACGTGGCAGAACACCCGCCGGACCTCGCCCTGGCACTCCCCGCAGGGGCAGCGCGTGCTGAGCGAACGCAGCAGCGGGAAGCGCTCCTTGACGGCCTCCGCGAGGGGGCGCTCGCAGTGCAGCAGCGGCGTGGCCAGCAGCGCCTCCTCGGTCAGGCCGAGGAATCCCGCGACGGTGGGGTAGGCGGACCCGTTGCGCCGGGTCGCGGCGAAGGAGTCGCGGATGTTCCGGGCGAGCCAGCGCGGCGTGCTCAGGTCACCGGTGTCGCCGCGCAGTTCCTTGACGTCGTCGAGGATGCGCAGCCAGTCGTAGTAGGTGGTGACGCTGAGGCCCTCCCCGGGGTGGGCGATGAAGATGCCCTGGTACAGCTTGTGCGGGTGGGTGGTGGTGTACCCGGTGTCCGAGAAGGTCCGCAGCGTGGGGTCCCACTCGGGGTCGTCGAGCAGGCTCGGCGTCAGGTAGGAGGAGTGCTGGCCGTCGTGGTGCGGCAGCAGCGTGCGCACCTGGCGCGCGTCCGGGACGGGGGTGGGCTGCGCCGCGTCCACCTCCAGGTACATCTCCCCGGGCGCCCCGTCCCGGACCAGCCGGGTGCGCAGCGCCGCCGTGAGCTGGTGCGCCACGTCACGGCTGCGGTCCTCGTCCCAGCGCAGCGCGCCGATCCGGAAGACGACGAATCCGTGCCGCCGCAGCGCGGTCGCGGCCTCGGTGACCACCTCCGCCACGGCCTGGTCCCACGGGGCCGGACCGTTCAGGGCCGTACAGTCGATCAGTTGTTCAGTGGCGGGAAACCTCACCAGACACCTTCCTCTGTGTGTTATTTGACGGCCAGGAAGCCTTCGAAGCAGATGTACTTCTGCATCGTCATCACCTGGCCGAAGCCGGCCCCGCGGAGCATGGCGACGTTCTCCTCGCTGGTGAGGCAGTCCAGGACGCCCTTGAGGCTCCTGGACTTCCCGAGCACCTCGTCCGGGGTGTAGCCCTGGTTCACCTTGAACTCCTGGTACGTCTGCTGCATGAGGTCCTGCAGCATGGGAGTGGCGGACCGCACCTTCTCGAACACCACGATGGCACCGCCCTCCGGGAGCGCGGCGTACAGCGAGGCCAGGAGGGTCCTGCGCCGTTCCCGCGGCATGAACTGGAGGGTGTAGTACAGGGTCGCGAAGTCGAGCCGGTCGAACTCCATGGCCGCGGCGTCCGCCTCCAGGATCGAGATCTCCGGGTACGCCGCGCACTGCTCCGCGGCCGCCGCCGTCATGCCCGGTTCCACGTCGACGCCCAGGAACCTCGCCCCGCTGCCCTGGTGGCGCTCCGCCAGCGTGCGGATCAGGGTACCGGTCGAGCAGCCCACGTCGAGGACGAGGCCGTCCGGGCGGACGAAGAAGTCCGACAGCTGGGCTACGAGTTCATGGCCTTCCCGGTAGAGCGGGACGCTCTTGCTCACATGCTGGTCGAACGTCTGGAAGACGTCCCCGCCGAAAGTCCACCGGGCGGCGTCGGCGTGGATCCCGTCGCCCACCGGTAGGGGCGCGACGGCAGTCCTTGGCACCATGTCGGTCTCCCCCATCAGATTCCTCTTCTTACGATTCCCGAATGTCGGTTTCCGGCGCGGCGGTTGCCCGCCCGTCGGTTTCCCGCGCGTCGGTCGGCAGGGTCTCCCGGCGCAGCACGCGGGCGACGGCCAGCGCGCACAGCACGGTGGCGACGCCGCCCAGGGCGAAGGGCGTCCTCAGCCCCCAGGCGTCCGCGGCGGCCCCGGCCAGCAGACCGCCGAGCGGCATCGCGCCCCAGCCCAGCAGCCGGTAGACGCTGTTGGTGCGCCCCAGGAACTCCGCCGGCACGATCATCTGGCGCAGGGACACGACGACGACGTTCCACAGCGTCATCGCGAACCCCATCAGGACGAACGCGGCCAGCGCGGAGAACAGTTCGGCGGCGAGCCCGAGGACCAGCGAGGAGGCGCCGATGGCGACGAGCGCGCCGGTCAGGGCCGCCCGGCGGTCCAGCCGCCGGACCAGTCGCGGGGCGAGCAGGCCGCCGCCGACGCCTCCCACCGCCATCGCGGTCAGCAGCAGCCCGTAGTACCGCTCGGCCAGCCCGAGTTCCCGGGTGGCGAACAGGACGAGGACGGCCAGCTCGCCGAGGAAGACGGCGTTCACCACCGCCGACGCCAGCGCGAAGGACCGCAGCACGCGGTTGCGGAGGATCAGCCGCAGGCCCGCCGCGATCTGCGGCAGCATGGCGCCCTTGGCGGCCCGCTTCGGCGGGGCCTCGGTGGTGCGCACGCCGGCGATCAGGAGGCCGGAGGCCACGAAGGACACCAGGTTCACCACGAACGGGAGCGTCCGGGACACCGCGAAGAGCGTGCCGCCCACGAGCTGTCCGACGAAGTCGCGGCCCGCCGTCACCCCGGTGAACAGCCGGCCGTTGGCCTGCTCCAGGTCCTCCTTGGCCACGACCGCCGGCAGGAAGGACTGCGCGGCGCACTCGAAGAAGACCTCGCCGACGCCCAGCAGCGCCGACACGACGAGCAGCGCGGGCAGGTTCGGCCCGCCCGCCCAGAGCATGGCGAGCAGCGCGACGACGGCCACGGCGCGGCCGAAGTCGGCGGCGACCATGATCCGTCCGGGGTGCATCCGGTCGACGAGCACGCCGGCGGGCAGTGCGACGAGCAGCCAGGGCAGGCTGCCCAGGACCGTCACCAGCGAGAGCTGTCCCGGGTCCGAGGTCACCTCCGCGGCCAGGACCGGGAACGCGGCGAAGTGCATGCCCGTGCCGACGGCCGAGACGGCGGAGGCGGCCCAGGTCCTGCGGAAGCCGGCGCCGAGGCCGCGCTCGGCGCGGGGCCGGGCCTCCGCGTGCAGGCCGGTGTTCATGCATCGTCCCCCGGCGAGAACACCGTGCACCGGAGTTCGCAGGTGTAGTGCCGCCCGTCGGGGGAGAACCACAGCGCGTCCGGGCCGGGCAGCATCTCCGACAGGGTGACCCTGCCGCCGTCGGTGCGTGCCATCCGGAACAGCTGGCGCACCAGGAGCGGCGCGTCCCAGTCCACGTAGACGGGCTTGGGCTCGGCGGCCACCTTGGCGAAGACCTGGGCGGGCAGGCCCAGTTCGGCGCGGAGCCGGCGGGCGGCGGCGAAGTCGGCGGCGTCGTCGCCGCCGGGCCGGCCGCCGGTCAGCCGTCCGACGGGTATCCGCCACTCCTCCCGTTGGAGCACCACCCGACCGCAGGTGATCCGGGGGGTGTGCTCGCGGGGCCGTACGGGGAGCACGCCGCCGCCGAAGTGCCGGGGGAAGGCGAACACGCTGAGCGGGTCGCCCAGGATGCTCGGGGTGCCGGCCGGTGCCGCCATCAGGCGCAGCCGTCCCGGGAGCGCGGTGTCGCGCAGTTCCAGCCGCTGCTCGGTGACCCGGACGAACACCGACTCCGGCGTGATCACCTCCTCGCGCGGCCGGGGCGACCGGCCGGCCACCTCGAAGTCGGGCAGGCCCAGGTCGACCCGGGCGGAGGTCTTGGCCCCGTGCTCGCGGACGATGTCGACGACCACCTCGTCCTCGGCGACGATGCCGGCGTAGTGCCGGGCGACCAGCTCCGGCAGCTGCGGGAACTCCCCGGCCAGCAGCGGGGCGATGCTCGTGTGGGTCTGGAGGTCGCGGACGGCGTGGCAGTCGCCGATGACGGCCAGGAAGTCGCCTTCGGCGAGCTGGTCGGCGCTCTTCGCCACGAACATCACGTCGGGGTTGAGCACGGCTCCGGGCCAGGTGCGGCAGCCGCCGAGGAGCTTGCGCAGCGCGTCCTCGGCGACGTCGACCCGGTGTGCTCCGGCGTCGTCGGGCAGCAGGACGGCGGTGATCTCGGCGGCCTTGTCCGCCAGTTGCCGCTCGATGGCGTCGACCTCGGCGGTGAGGCCGGCCACGTCGGCGAAGAAGTCCTCGTACAGGGTGCGGAGCGGGACCTCGTGGCCCGGGCCGTACCGGCGCAGGCTCCACCGGTGCAGGAGCTCGGTCTCCAGTTGGATGCGCAGCCGGGGCAGCACCAGGACCAGGTCGTAGGCGAGGGTCAGCTCGTCGGTGAGGAAGTCGGTGACCGCGCCGCCGACGGTCAGGTCGCGCAGGGTGCTGCGGCACTCCTCGAAGAGGACGCTGCGGTCGGCGTAGATGTCGCCCTGCCCGCGGTTCGCGGACTGTCCGGTGATCTCCTCGAACCGGCGCTTGATCCGGTCCAGCAGCCCGGGCCTCGTCCGCGGCTCGGCCTGAGCGAACTTGGCCAGCAGGCCCTGGAGTTCGTCGGTGAGGCGGCGGAAGCCGTCGGCGTCCGGGTGCGCCGGCAGCGCCGCCCGCAGGTCGCCGAGCGCGTCGACGGTGCCGCTGGGCACCTCGAACTCCGCGATCAGCCAGCCGTCGGCCCTGAGGTCCGAGACCACCGCGTCGAACGCGGCGGCGCCGGCCTCGCCCTCCTCCGGGTGCTGCCCGCACCACAGTCCGCGGAGGGCGTGCAGCTCCGTCCCGCCGTCGCTGTGCCGCAGGATCCACTCCTCGACGGGCGTCAGGGCGCGCTCCGCCGCCTTCCTGAACTGCCAGTTGTCGAAGTCCGACACCGTGTCGGTGGCGAACCGGAAGCGTTCGACGCGGCCGTCGAGGAGGAAGGTGAGCGGACGGCGCCTGGGCCGTACCCGGTCGGCCAGCCGGTCGTCGGACGAGGCGGTGCTCGCCAGGGCCTGGGCCGCCCAGTGCGTCATGAAGGCCGTACGGACCAGGCCCGTGCCCGTGGACCAGTCCGGTCCGCCGTCCGGGGTGAGCCTGGCCGGGGTGAAGGGGCCGAAGTGGGAGTGGGTCTCGTTCTTCGTGCAGGCGCGTTGCAGGTAGCGGGCGAGGGTGTCGATCCGACCGCGCTCGGCGGCGGTGGCCGGCCCCTCGCGGGAGTCCAGCCAGCCGGTGAAGAAGTCGTACTGGGCGTCGTTGGACAGCAGCAGCATCTGCCGCAGGGCCTCGTCGTCGAAGGCGGCGAGGACGGCCGCACGGCCCCGGTCCAGCGCCGTGCGGTGGGTGCGGGCGAACTCCTGCCCGACCTCCCGGCTCAGCCGGGCGGCGGTCCGCCACTCCTCGACGGCCCGCGCCGTGTCCGGGCCCAGCTCCTCCAGCAGTCTGAGCTGCCGCGGCCTGAGCTCCTGGCCCTGGCCGAGCCGCCTGGTGATGTCCGCGTGGGCGTCGCCCAGGGCCTCGCGGTGGAGCAGGGCGCGCAGTCTCCCCGCGGCCGCGCGTTCCGCGGCGTCGGCCGCCTCGGCGCGCTCCGCCTGACGGGCCGCCTCCGGTGCCAGCAGCGGGTCGAGCAGGTCCAGCGGGAAGCCCGCCTGCCGCAGGAAGGCGAGGGGCAGGACGCTCCATGCGGTCGGGGGCCCCGCGACCGGTGTGCCCGGTTCCATGTGTCGGCTCTCCTCGGTGTGGGTTCGTGGTGGGGGTGGGCGGGTGTCAGGCGGCGAGCAGCACGTCGACCAGGGCCTGCGGGTCGGATGCTCCGCCGTCCGGGACGAGCCCCGGCCCGGTCGCCCACGGTTTGATCCGGGTGCCGTGGAAGTCCGACCCCTGGGTGGGGACGAGCCCCAGCCGGGAGCAGAGGTCCAGCACGGTCCGCACCTCGGCCGGCGAGTGCCAGGTGGTCCAGGCCTCCAGGCCGGCCAGCCCGGCGTCGCGCAGCCCGGGCAGCGCGTCCGCGCTCTCCGGGACCTGCCCGAGGAGGCGGGCCGGGTGGGCGAGCACGGGCACGCCGCGCGCCGCCCTGGCCCAGCCGATCACCTCCGGCAGGGACGGCCGTTCGGGATCCGGGACGTACAGCGGGCGGCCCTCCTCGAACCAGTCGCGCTGCAGGTCCAGCAGGGTGTCCGGGGTGTAGTGGGCGAACCGTTCGTCCGCCGCGGCCTTGCGCTGCACCAGGCGCAGGATCTCGCCGAAGTACGGGATCCGGTCCGCTCCGACCAGCGCCTCGGTCTCCTCCCAGGAGACCGGGACGCCGATGTCCCGCGCCGCCTCCACCCGCTGCCGCAGACAGGCCAGGTGGTCGTCGTGGACACGGCGCACCCGGCGGACGAAGTCGGGGTCGAGGGTGCCGTAGACGAGCAGGTGGGTCTCCCGGCCCAGCCAGCTCGTGGTCACCTCGCAGCCGGTGACGCAGCGTCCGCCGAGTGCCTCGAAGGCCGTCCGGAAGGCGTCGGCCGAGGCGAGGGTGTCGTGGTCCGTGCAGGCGGCCACCGTGACGCCGGCGGACGCCGCGCGCCGCGCGAGCTCCTCCGGGGTGTGGTCCCCGTCCGAGGCGCGGCTGTGGAGGTGCAGGTCGACGGTGGCGGGCCGCAGGAGGCCGGCGCTCACGACCCGTACCCGGCCGGCGCCGCCGGCCCGCCGGAGAAGACCGCGCAGCGCAGCTCGCTGGTGCGCCGGCCGCCGTCGGCCTCCAGCCAGAGCTGGTCCGGCCCGGGGAGCATCTCCGAGAACTCGACGGCCGCCTCGGCCTTCCGGGCCAGCCGGAAGAGCTGCCGGACCAGCAGCGGCGACGTCCAGTCCACGAACACCGGCTTGGGTTCGCCCGGGATCTTCGCGAACCCGTAGCGCGGAAGCCCCAGTTCGGCGCGGAGCCGGCAGGCGGCGGCGAACTCGGGGGCGTCCCCGGCCGCCCGGTGGACGCCGGGGCTCCAGCCGCGCAGGGCGCTCGGCGGTATGCGCCACAGCTCCCGCTGGAGCACCACCCGGCCGTACCGGATCCGGGGCAGGTGGGCGCGGTCCGGCCCGCGCAGGCCCAGGCCGCCGAAGTGCCGGGGGAAGGAGAAGGGCACCAGGGGGTCCCGCCGGATGCTCGGCCCGCCGGCCAGCGGGGCCATCAGCCGCAGCCGCTGGGCGACGCCGTCCGCCCGCAGCTCCAGCCGGCCGCCGCGGACGACGACGTGGCACTGCGCCGGGTGCAGCACCTGGTCCCGCGGCTTGCCGGACAGCCCGTGGACCTCGAAGTCGGGGCAGGGGTGGCTGAGGGCCGTGCCGGTCTTGTCCCGGTGGGAGCGGACCACGTCCAGCAGCAGCTCGTCCTCGGCGAGCAGCCCCCGGTACCGGTGGTGGATCTCGTCGAGCAGCTCCGGGGCGTCGGACTGGAGCATCGGCGCGAAGCTGGAGTGGGTCAGCAGCTCCCGGACCGCGTGGCACTCCCCGACGACGGCCAGGTAGTCGCCCCGGTCCAGCGCCGCGCGGTCGCGGGCGGCCAGCAGCACGTCGGGGTTGCAGACCGCGGGCAGCGGATCGGGTTCGCTCGCGATCAGCTTCTCCAGCAGGGCGGCCTCGATCACCACCTCGTGCTCCCCGCCGTCGCGCTCCCCCAGCAGCGCCGCGGCGATCTCGGCCTCCAGGCCCGCCACGTCCCGGTCGATCTCCTCGCAGGCCCGGTCGAGAGCCGGTTTCCGGTCGAAGAACCGGGCGTAGAAGTGGTCCAGGGGCACGGGGGTGTCCGCCCCGAACTCCTCCACCACCCAGTCCCGCAGCAGTTCGGTCTCCCGGCGCAGCCGTCGGCGGGCGCCCAGCAGCGCGAGGTCGTACGCCGGGGCCAGCTCCGCGCCGAGGGTGGCGGCGATCCCGGCCCCGAGCGTCATGTCCCGCACCGGCCCGAAGGCCTCTTCGAAGACCACCGTGCGGTCGGCGTAGTGCCGGCCGCCGGCCCGGTTGGCGGACTGCTCCGTCGCCGTCGAGAACTCGGTCTTGATCTCCTCCAGCGCGGCGGCCCGCCGGTCCGGCGCGGCGGTCGCGAACCGCGTGAGGGCGCGCTCCAACCGCTCGACCAGGGCGCGCTCCTCCGCTCCGGCCGGTCCGGCGCCCTCCAGGAGTCGCGTCAGCACGCCCAGCGGGTCCGGGGCGCCGACGGGGATCTCCCAGCGGGCGACGACCCAGCCGTCGCGGTCCAGTCCGTCCAGGGTCCGGTCGAACTCCTCCGCCGGGGCGTGGGGGTGGTGCTCGCACCAGGCCGTGCGCAGCGCGGCGCGGCTCTGCCGGCCGTCGCACCGCTCCCACAGTCAGCGCTCCCCGGGCGTCGGCTCGGCGGCCCCCTCCGGCAGGAAGCGCCAGTCCCCCGCCATGCCGCTGCTGGTCCGGAAGGCGTACCGGCGCAGCGAATCCCCGTCCAGGAAGGCCAGCGGGCGCCGCCGGGGACGGACGAGGTCCCTCAACTCCGGTCGGCCGCTGAAGACTTCGGCGAGGGCTTCGCCGGCCCAGTGGGCCAGGAAGGCGCGGCGTTCGAGCGGGCCGTCCGACCAGGCGATACCGCCCGGCCGGTCGGTGATCCGGGCGGTGGAGAGCGGGCCGAAGTGCGAGTTCGTCTCGTTCTTGGTCGTCACCCGCTGCAAATACATCGTCAGCAAATCCGTCATTCGCCGGCGGTGTCCGGCGGATCCGGAACCGCCGCGGTCGAGCCAGTCCGTGAATTCCCGGTATCCGGCGTCGTTCGAGAGCAGCAGCACCTGGCGCAGCGACGAATCGTCGAAAGCGTCGATCACGTACTGCCGGCCGGCCTCCAGCCGGGCGGCGTGCTCCTCGGTGAACTCGCCCCAGGAACCGTCCAGTTCGGCGACGGCCCGGCTGTAGGAGCGCAGGGCCTCGCGGCCCGGGCCGTCGAGCCGGGAGTCGATCCGGGAACAGACGTCCTCGGGCACGGCGCGCAGCATGCCCAGGTCGGAGGCCAGATCGCCGTCCTTCCCGATTCCGCGTTCCCGGAACGCCGCCTTCACCCGCTGGGCCAGCGCGGTCGCCTCACGGGTGCGGTCGATCAGCGCCCGCGCCTGCTCGGCCGCGGCCTCATCGGCGAGCGGATCCAACAGGTCCAGCGGAAACCCCGCGTAACGCAGCAGAACGACCGGTGCGAGATCCCACACTGCTTTCCCCCACTCACTTCGACACCTCGGACAACTTAGACCACATGACGCGCTCACGACAGTACCCACACCGAACCTGCCGAATACATGCTCACGAAATACGCCCGCAATGTCCGGATATACGCGAAGGGCGACCCATTCCCGCAATCTGCGGTCATTCAGCGGAAATACCGTGCGATCCGGATCGCCGCGTTCCCGGGGCGGCGCCGGATTCTTTCGAATCCGCCGCGCTGCCGTGTCGCCGTACTGCCGCACTGCCGCGCCGACCCGGTTCGGGACGCGGCCGGGCCCGCCCTCCCGGTGGGGCGGGAGGGCGGGCCCGGGCGGGTCAGCGGTGGATCAGTGACGGGTCAGTGACGGACCGGCGGCGGCAGCTGCCGCTCCCGGACGGGCGCGGTGAAGGCGACCGGACCGGTGCTGGACGGGGTGCTGCCGCCGCGGACGGGCAGGCCGCCCTCGACGGCGTACATGGCCTCGTCGTAGGCCTGGCCGTCGGCCGGGGCCCTGCCGACCGCGAAGATCGCCACCGCCTTGCCGTCGAGCACGGAGGTGGAGAGGTAGTCGCCGACCATGGCGCCGCCTCCGGTGGCGGCGATCCGGGACAGCGGCATCGGGCCGGCGACGGTCCGCGGCGCGCTCCAGGTGGCGCCGCCGTTGGCGGAGGAGATGAAGCCGACCTCCAACTCGCAGGTGGCGTCCGTGCAGTCGGCGTTCGGGTAGAAGTAGTAGTACAGCCCGAGCTTGGCGCTGCGCCCGGAGGTGGCGCGGTCGACGCCGAGGCCGGGGAGGAAGTGGTCGGCGCCGCTGGTGGTGGCGTCGATCGGCACCCGGGTCACGGCGGACCAGGTGGTCCCGTCGGTCGAGGTCGCGTAGACGATGTCGTTGCCCGGGCAGCCGGCCCGGAACCGGCAGTCCTGCCAGGCGACGTAGACCCGGCCGGCGCCGTCGATCTCGGCCGAGGGCAGGCCCTCGCCGTCGCGCAGGCCGCCCGCGACGCCGTGCGCCACGACGTCGGCGACTAGGACGGTGGAGCCCCAGGACCGGCCCCCGTCGGTGGAGTTGAAGGAGCGGATCGAGGTGGTGTCGGTCGAGAAGGGGACCACGACCCGGCCGTCGGGCTGCACCAGCGGCTGGCCGCCGAGGCCCAGATTGACGCCGGACGGGCCCGACGGGGCGGACCAGGTGGCGCCGCCGTCCCGGGAGGCGGACATCACCACCAGGTTGTCGGAGGAGGGGATGTCGACCTCGATGTAGCAGGTGCCGAAGTACGGGCTGGACGGGGTGTTGTCGCAGACGATCCACTCCTTGTCGTAGCCCTGGCCGTCGAAGCCGACCGCCCGCACCGGGTCCTGCCAGCGCAGGCCGTCGACCGAGCGGCTGACGGTCACCCCGACGGGGTTGATCGCCGCGTCGATGACCAGGCCGGCGATCATCCAGGTGCCGTGCCTGGCGTCGTAGGCGATCGAGGGGTCGGAGGCCCGGGCCCAGTTGCCGCCGCCCTGGTGGGTGGTGATGCCGGGCAGGATGCCGTGCCGCCAGGTGGCGCCGCCGTCCCGCGAGGTGTTCCAGCTGAGGGCGGCCGAACCGCCGGCGGGGAACCGCCCGACCTGGGACGAGGAGACGATCGTGCCGCCGTAGGCGAAGGTGTCGGGCTCCACCTCGGTGGCGTGCTGGCTTCCGGTCCCGGTGTCGGTGAACGGGTCGGCGCTCACCTGCAGCAGGCGCGGTCCGCCACCGTCGACGGTCAGGGCGTACGGGGCGGCGCCGGCGGCCGGGGCGGCGTTCCAGGCCGCGCCGGTCAGGACGAGGGCGGCCGCGGCGGCGACGGCGAACGGCCGCCGCCAGCGGGCAGGGGTGCGCGGGTGCTTCATCCGAAGCTCCTTCGCGTGGGGGAAGGTACGGACGACGAGGGGCGGGCCGCGGTCCGAGGGCGCGGGGTCCCGCCCCGGTTGGCGCGTGCGGATCGGAGGGGTTCGGCGCCGTCGAGGCTCGTGGGGGCGACGCCGCCCGATCGCGTGCCGCGCGCAGAAGTGCACACGTGTTCGCAAATCGGAAGTGTGAGCCGGATCATGACATCGCACAAGATGTGCGACCAAAACGGAACGGCGCCTCGCGGACCGTCGGGTCCGGTGCCCCTCCCCCGGCGCGGGGCGGCGCCCCCGTGGACGTGAATACTGGCTGGTTGTCATCCGTTTTCCGTGGCTGGGGCGTCCTGAAGGCATGAAGCGCGAATCGATCCTCCCGGGGGGCTCCGGATCCGACCCGTTCGACGAGTTCGTCGTAGCCCGGTACCAGGCCCTGCTGCGGGGGGCGTACCTGATCACGGGTGACGTCCACGACGCCCGGGACCTGCTGCACGACGCCCTCGCGCAGGTGTACCCGAAGCGTTCGACGATCCGGGACACGGCCGCGACCGAGGGGTACGTCCGCAGGACGATGGTCCGCACCCACGTCTCGCGCTGGCGGCGGACCAGACGCGAAGTGCTCACCTCCGCGCTGCCGGACGGACCGGCGGCCCCGGAGGGCGAACGGGACGACCAGCTGGCGGCGGCACTGGCCGGACTGCCCAAGCGGCAGCGGGCCGCCGTGGTGCTGCGCTACTACCTGGACCTGCCGGTCGCTCAGGTGGCGGAGGAGCTGGGGTGCTCGGTGCCCACGGCGAAGACGCACCTGGCGCGCGGGATCAAGGCGCTTCGACAGGACATGGAAAACGTGAGGGAGCTGGTAGGCCGTGAGCGCTGAGGACAGGTTCGAGGAGGAGCTGGTCACCCGGCTCGGAACACACGCGGCAGGGATCGCCGGCACCCCGCCGCTGGCCGAACTGCACCGGGCCGGGCGTCGGCGCGCCCGGCGGCAGGCCGCCGTACGGGGGGTGACGGCGGCCGCGGTGCTGGTCCTCGGAGCGGGAGCGCTGACGCAGCTCGGCGGCGGCGGCCCCGGGAGCGACCGTACGGGGGCGGCCGGGACGGGCCTCAGCGTGCTGACTCCGACGGCGGGGGCGACGGCGCCGGGGCACACCGCCGTGATGCTGAACTGTGTGAACGGGCCCACGTCGATGCGGACACCGGGCTGGCACCAGCACTCCAGCCAGCAGCCCTGGGAGACGCCGTCGGCGATCACCTCGTCGGGCTACTCGTCGTCGTGGACGCCGCCGCCGGGCTCCCCTTGGTTGGGCCTGTTGTCGCCTGCCACCCCTCCGCCGGGACACTCGTCCTCGGACGTCCCGTCGACAGGCACGCCGTTCTCCGGCCTCCCGTCGTCGTCCGGCTCGCCGTCGTCCCTGCCCACGGACTCGGCCTCGGGCTCGGCCTCGGGCTCGGGCTCGCCGTCGTCGCTGTCGTCGGAGGACCCGGCGGAGGCCCGCGTGACCCGGGCGGGTGAGTCCATCGAGACGCTGGCGATGACCGACTACCCGGACCACTACTTCGGCACGTGCCGCGACAGGAACACGGACACGCTCTACGTGATGCGGGTCCCCGGCAGCGGCCTGGACGCCGCCGTGACCGCCAGGGCGGCCGACTGGCCCACGGTGAAGGTGCGGTTCGCCGACGCCGCGGGCTCCCGCGAGCAGCTCATGACCGTCCTGAACCGGATCCGCGCGGACACCGAGGAGTGGCGGGCCAGGGGCGTGGTGATCGACGGGCTGACGCTCGCCATCGACGGCACCGGCGTCGTGGTCGACACCCCGCAGTGGCAGTCCGCCGAGGCGGACATCAAGGCGAAGTACGGGGCCCTGGTGGCCGAGGTCCGCTAGCGGTCCCGGTTTCAACGCCGTTGTCTACCAAGGGATTTGGGTCAGGGGCGGAGCCGGAGGGCGGTGTCACCGATCGGGTCGGCGGCTCCGCCGTCCGGCGTGTCCGGGTACCGGCGCGCTCACTCGTGGGCGCTGATCTCGCCGCCGGCGCTGAGCACGATGGAGACGCCGTTGGCGTCGACCCCGACATCGTGCTGGTTCGCCTCCAGCGTGCCGTACACCGCGTTCTCGTTGCCGAGGATCTCCGCGCGGTACCGGAGTTCGCCGACCTTCGTGACCTTGGCCGTCCAGCCGCCCGCCAGCTTGAAGGTGCCCGGCCCCTGGTGGCTGCCGCCCATCCAGGAGCGGATCCGGCCGTCCAGCGAGAGCATGACGAACATGCCGTTGGCGTCGAGCCCGTCGTCGTGCTCCTTCGTCTCCATGGTGGCGAGGACCTGACCGGCGTTGACGATCTTGGCGGTGTAGTGCTGGTTGCCGAGGTCGTGGATCTCGGCCTTGCTGCCGTCCACCAGGGTCTCGGTACGGACCCCCTGGCCCCCCTTGGGCGGGGTGGCCGACGTGGTCGCGGCGTGCCCGCTGGGCGCGGCGGCCGGAGGGGTGGCACCGCGCGTGCCGGTCGGGGTGGGCGCGGCGGAGGCCGTGGCCGGAGGCTCGGTGGCGGGCGCGGCGGGCGGCGCGGTGGCGGCGGCCGACGCGGTGGTCGGCGCGGCCGCGCCGGTCGCGCCCGACGTGGAGGAGCAGGCCGTCGCGGCGGGCACCAGCAGGGCCGCGGTCAGGACGGTTCCGGCCAGCGTACGGGCAGTGGTCGCGCGGCGGATCGTCGAGAAGGGCATGCGGTTCTCCTGAGCGAAGTGCGGGTGAGGAGCGCGCGGCGCCCTCTCCTGCGGGGACCGGAGGGCGGCTTCGCGTGCAGTTCGAAGGTAGTGCGAACAGTCGACGGAATGGAGCCTTCCGTGTCACCGGACTGCAACGCCCCTGGCCGCACGGCTCCGGTCACGCCGGCGCTGAGCCGTACTCAAATCCCCCGCCACCGCCGTCGGTACGGCCGCGCCGACGGGCGGTCAGCGCTTCGCGGTGGCGGCGGACAGCTGTCCGCGCACCCATGCGGGGTCGGGGTTGGTGTGCGGCCGGCCGGTCACGACGACGGTCGGCACGGTCTCGTTGCCGTCGTTGGCCGCGCGCACCACCGCGGCCGCCTCCGGGTCGCTCCAGATGTTCACCCAGTGCACCCGCCGGGCCGCCCGGCCCAGCCGGATCCGTAGCCGCAGGCAGTACCTGCAGCCCGGCCGCCAGTACACCACCGGCCGGCCGTCGGCCGCGCTGCGGCGCTGCGCCTCCGCCGCGCCGAGCGACTTCGGGAAGACCAGGGTCGAGCTCACGGCCGCGAGCCCCGCGAACCCCAGTAGGTACACGACGGCCGCTCCGCGGCTCCCGCTCAACACGAGTCCGCCCGCGACGGCCGCACCGCAGAGCACCAACAACAACGGCAGCATCCACACACGCATCATGGCGGCCCAGGCTATCCGTACACGGCCCCCGCCGCTCCACTCCCCCGGCTGTGCCGCGCGAGGGCCTTCGACACTCGAATCAACACCCTTGCAAGGAGCTGGTGGTGACGCTGCGTCAGGACATCTCGCGATGGCTCGGCGGACCGCCGGGAAGCCCGAGGGCCGAGGTCAGGCGAGGTCGCGCCGACGGCGGAGCGAACCGGCCGTCAGGATTACCGGGCCGGCCAGGCTGCACACCGCCAGCAGGAGCAGCGCCGTACGCGGCCCCCAGGCCGTGGAGGCGGCACCGGCCAGCAGCGCGCCGACCGGTATGGAGCCCCAGGAGACGAACCGGACGGTGGCCATCACCCTCGGGAGCAGCTCCGGCGGAGTGTGGGTCTGCCGGTAGGTGCGGGCGACGATGGTGGTGACGACGACGCCCGCCGCGAAGCCCGCGTTGCCGAGGGCGAAGAGCAGCACCGCCCACCCCGAACCGGCCGCCGGGAGCAGGAAGGTGACGAGCGCGGCGATCCGTGCCGACCACCGCAGGGCCCCGCCGCTGCCGATCCGGGAGACCACCCGGGGCGTCAGGACGGCGCCGACCAGGCTGCCCAGGCCGCCGGTGGCCATCAGCGCGCCGACGGCCGCGGCCGGGGCGTCGAGGGCGTCCACCAGGAACACCGGAGTGAGCGTCATCAGCCCACCGGAGACGAAGTTGACCGCGGTGGCGTAGGCGGCACACGGCCCGATCACCGGATGCCGGGTGACGAAGTGCCAGCCCTCGCGGATCTGCCTCCACATCCCCGCGCCGCCCGGCCGCGGGGCGGGCCGCTCCGCGCGCGGCAGACTGCGCAGCAGCGCCGCCGAGACCAGGTAGCTGACCGCGTCCAGCACCATCGCGGCCGCGCCGCCGACGAGTTGGACCAGCACCCCGCCCAGCGAGGGGCCGGCCAGTTCGGTCGCGGCGCTGCTGCCGGAGAGCAGGCTGTTGCGGACGGTCAGCTCCTCCTTGGCGACGATCGAGGGCAGGAAGGTGGAGTTGCCGACGTCGAAGACCACACCCGCCAGCCCGACCAGCAGCGCGACCACCACCAACTGCGGCAGGCCGAGCACGCCCAGGGCCGCCGCCACCGGCACCGAGGCCACCGCCGCCCCGCGCAAGAGGTCCATCGCCACCTGGGTGCCGCGCAGCGGGAGCCGGTGGACCAGGACCCCGGCCGGCAGTCCGACCAGCAGCCAGGCCAGGTACCCGGCGCCGGTGACCAGGCCGACCTGCCAGGCCGTCGCGTGCAGGGTGAGCACAGCGATCAGCGGCAGGGCCACGACGGACACCTGGTTCCCGAGCCGGCTGACCAGCGATCCGGTCCAGTAGCGCCAGAACACCCCCGCCGAGGTCCGGTGTCGCGCCTCCCCCTCCGCTGCGCGGTCCGCCGCGACCGCCGTCCGCGTCGTCACATCCATCTTCGGTCCGTCCCTTCCGTCGCAACCGGCCCACCCATCGCTCCCCTGCTTCCCCGGCGCCGGCGCTCCCGGCCGCACGCTGGAGTCCGGCGCCCATCGAGACCGCACGGCCGCACGCACCACCCGCGAGGCCCCGGGCCACCGCACCGGCGCCCAAGTCACGGACCAGCCGGTCGCGTTCGCCGAGCACGCCGCGCCGCACCCGCCCACCGTCCGGGCCGCGGGCGTCGACCGGCCCGAACGGATCACCCTCGCGCCGGACGCCACCCGCACCATCCGTGGGGTCCGCTACCGGTGATCGACCCGGCGGGATCGGTGAAGGGCGCCCGCGGCCCGGTCGACGGGCTCACGGCACACTGACGGCGGGCCGTGACCGGCCCAGCCCTGACGCACCGGGCGTCCGCACAGCCGCCCGGGTCCTGACGCGTCCCTGCCCAACTCACCCGACACCCACACCCCGAACGACCGAACACGCCACGGCCGTCACACCGAAACCCGGCCACCCCATGCGGCGGCCCGCACACCCGGCCGAACCCTGGCCGGATCCCGCCGCCGCCGGGGCCGCCCCCGCGCGCTCCGCCCGACCGCCCTGACGCTCCCGCCGGGAACCCTCGCGCGACCAGCCCGCCAACGGCGTCCGGCACCAGCCCGGTCGACCCGCCGCGTCGACGCCCGCCCGCGCGCCCGCCCCCGCGGCGCGGCCGTCCCCGCGGGAGAACCACCCGGAAGGCCTGCTTCCGGATTGTGACGTGCCCCTGTCTAGTTCGTTCCCGTCCCGGTGTGGTGGGATGAGCCTCACGGGGATGAACCGCTGACGGGGGTGTGTGCTGGTGCGGAATGGATGGTTGCGGGAGCTGGACGGGGACGCGGTGCGCCTGGCGGCCGTGGGGCTGGTGCGGCTGGGGGCGCAGGACTGGCTGAGTACGGAGGGCGGGGCGCCGGCCTGGGTGGGCGGGTTGCGGGCGGCCTCGTTCGCCGATGCCTGGCTGGCGTTCGGGGACGGGCCCGCGTCCGGGTTGCGGGCGCCCGCGCCGGAGGTGCTGCGGGCCGTGGTCGCCCGGGCCGCGGAGCTGGTGCTGCGCTCCTGCCGGGAGGACGGTCCGGCGGCCCTGGAGTGGCTCGGGCAGCGCTCGGCGGAGGCCCGGGAGCAGGCGCGTCGGGAGGGCGCCTCGCACCCGGCCGAGCCCTGTGCGCTGACCCTGGTGTGGCACGGGGTCCAGGCGCTGACCGCCGAGGACGGGCCGGATCACGCCCGCCGGATCGAGGAGCGCGCCGAGGCGTACGTGCGGGAGCGGCACTGCCGCCAGGACACCCTGGCGCTGGTGCTGTGCTGCACCCGGATCGCCGCGGCCGCGCTGGTGGAGCTGTGCGAGGGCGATCCGGAGCGGGTGGCCGGCCGGCTGGAGCAGGACGCGGCACGTTCCATGCCGCGCGCCGGCCGGGTGCCGCTGTGGGTACCGGGCCGACCGGCCCTGCCCGCCGGCTGACCCGGGCTGATCGGGCCGCCGACCGGCGCACCGACCGGGCCGGCCGGAACGCCGGCCGGCCCGGTCAGGCCGCGTCGAGCAGCCGGGCGACCTCCGTCATGGCCGCCCCCAGTGGCAGGTCGAGGCGGAGCCCGGCGAGTTCGTCCCCGCGTGTCGGCCCCTGGTTGACGATCGCGACCGGCAGCCGGGCCCGGGCGGCGCGGCGGACGAAGCGCAGCCCGGACAGGACCGCCAGGGAGGATCCGAGGACCACCAACGAGCCCGCCGCGTCGACCAGTTCGTAGCAGTGCTCGACCCGGGGCGGTGGGACGTTCTCACCGAAGAAGACCACGTCGGGCTTGAGCACGCCGCCGCACGCCGTGCAGGCGGCGACCCGGAAGCCGTCCACCGCGGACTGCGGCAGCCGCGCGTCGCCGTCGGGCCGCAGCTCCGCCCGGGCCGACCGGAAGCCCGGGTTGAGCTCCTCCAGCCGCCGGTCCAGCTCGGCCCGGGTGCTGGTGCGGCGGCAGTCGAGGCAGACCACCCGGCGGAGTCCGCCGTGCAGCTCGACGGCCTCCCGGGTGCCGGCCGCGTGGTGGAGGCCGTCCACGTTCTGGGTGATGACCGCCGCGACGTGCCCGGCCCGGCGCAGTCGTTCCACCGCGTGGTGCCCGGCGTTGGGCCGGGCCCCGGCGATCGCGGGCCAGCCGGTGTGGCTGCGGGCCCAGTAGCGGCGCCGGGCCTCCGCGCTGCCGGTGAACTCCTGGTACGTCATCGGGGTGCCGCTGCGGCGGCGGCCGGTGGCGCCGCGGTAGTCGGGGATACCGGACTCGGTGGACAGGCCGGCCCCGCTGAGCACCACCGCGCCGCGCCGGTCCAGCAGCCGTACCAGGCCTTCCAGCTCCTCCCCCGGGGGAACGGCGGCCTGCCCGCCCGGGTGTTCGAACGCGTCCATACCGTCGAGGTTAGGGCGTGGCGCCGCAGGAGGGGCCGGCACAGGTCCCGGACGCATCGGGACGTGATCGCGGCACCGCGCGGTCCCGTCAGCTCTTCCGACCCCGCGGCACGTGGTTCCCCACCCGCCCGGACGGCTCCTCGGCGGCACCGGCGGCACCGGCGGCACCGGCGGCGAAGGCCGTGATCCGCTCCAGCGGCGGGTTCCAGCCCCGGGTGGTGTCCACGGCCAGGCAGGGGGCGTCGAGCGCGATCGGCACCCAGGACTCGATCGGCCGCTCGCCGCGCGCGATGCGGCGCAGCAGCTCACCGTCCGCGTGGACGGCGCGACCGGGTTCCTCGGCGGCCCTGCGGGCGATGCGCTCGCGGGCGGTCCCGGGGTCGACGGTGCAGCGTACGATGCGCAGCTCGGCGCGGCCGACGAGCGGCAGCAGACCGGGCCGCCACAGCCGGTCCTGGAAGGCCGCTTCCGCCACCAGGTCCGTTCCCGCGCGCAGGAGTCCGTCGACGGTGCGGAAGAACTCGGTCAGCGTCCGCTGGTTCAGGTCCTGGTCCGGGCCCAAATCCAGGCCCAGGTCCTCGGCCGGGGCCTGCCGGGCGGCGGCCATCCGCTCCTTGATCTCGTCCCGGCAGACCGCCGGGCGGCCGAGCGCGTCGGCCAGGGCGTGCGCCAGCGTGGTCTTGCCCGCCCCGGGCGGACCGCTCACGACGAGCAGGTGCGGGCGTCGGTCCATGGTGGGGGTTCGGTCCGTGCTGGGGGTTCGGTCCGTCGTCGGGAGGGAGGGTGTCATGCCTGCCGAGTCTGCGCCGGGCGGCCGCCGCCCGCCACCTCCCCTGCGGGTGGCGGACGGCGGACGGCGGCATCGCGCCGCCGGAACCCGCCGGAGCCGCCGTTCCAGTGGACCCGCCCCTCGGGAAACCCCGCCGACGCGGAGGTGAACGAGGCCGAACCGCCGCTACAGGAGCAGATGTTGCCGCATTCCGGCGACCGGACGCCGGACCCGCCGCCTCAGCCCCAGCCGGGCACCGGCGGCAGCGGCCACCCCGGCGGCCCGGGCAGCGGCCCGTCCGCCCGCAGGCCCTCCGCCCGCAGGCGCTCCACCGACCCGCGCCCCGACAGCCAGGCGAGCAGGGCGTGGCCGGGGCCGCTGACGGTGGGGCCGGACGGCGCCAGGGCCCAGTCGCGGCCGAGGTCGGTGGCCGTCAGCCGGGCGACGGGGAATCCGCGCGCGGCCAGGGCGGCCGCCGTCCCGTCGAGCGCCCAGGCGACGTACCCGGTGGGCCAGTCGGCGGTCGAGCGGCCGAGGTCCAGGTCGACGTGGTGGGTTTCGAGCTCCCGCCACGCCCGGTGCAGGGTGAACCACGCCGGGTGCCGCCAGCCGGCGAGGGCGGTGACCGGCGTGGACCACCGTTCGGCGGGCATCGCGGCGGCCGCCGCGAACATCCCGTCCAGGCTGTTCCGCAGGTCGGCGGCCGGCTCCGCCGCACCGCGCCCGGCGCCCTCGCGCGGGGCACGGTCCGGCGCGGCGGACCCGGCGCGCGGACCCGGCTCGGTGCCGGTGCGGGCCACGGTCAGCAGCCACCGGTACGCGTCGGCGCTGCGGGCGAGGTGGGTGAGGACGTGGGCGCGGCTCCAGCCGGGCAGCGTCGAGGGCTCGCGGGCCTGCCGGTCGGTCAGCGTGCCGACGGTGGCGAGGACCCGCCCGGCGGAGGCGCGCACCTCGGCGAGCAGCGCGCCGGCCCCGGCCCCGTCCAGGCCTGCGGGCGGCGGCCCGGGAGACGTCACGGGCGGCGCGCCCACGCCGAGATCATCGGGGCGGTGGCCAGGTCGAGCCGGCCGGTCGCGACGTTGGCCAGGTGGCGGTCGATCTCCTCGTCCGTCGCGAGGCCTTCCCGTACCAGCAGTCCGCGGATCTGCCGGACGGTCGCGTCCTCCAGGACCGCGCAGGCCGGCGAGGTGATCGGGAAGTACGCGTCGGCCTGGACGTCGACCAGGCCCGCCTCGCGCAGCGCCCTGGGCAGCGTCCGCCCGTACGCGAGGTCGGCGCCGCGGCCCGCCATCAGGGTGCGGAAGCCGGTCCGCAGCCGGTTGGCGAGGCGCTCGTCGGGGCCGGACTCGTCGGGGCAGAGCAGCGGTTGCAGGGCCGGGTCGGCGTCCTCCAGGAGCAGCCGGCCGCCGGGGCGCAGCGCCCGCACCATCCTGCGCAGGGCCTCGGCGCGGTCGGCGACGTGCACCAGGACCAGCCGGGCGTGCACCAGGTCGAATCCGCCGGGCGGCGGCGGGTCGGCGGCCACGTCGTGGCGCAGCACCTCGATCACGCCGCCGGCGGCGGGGGCGGTCCAGGAGACGTCGATGTCGGTGGCGACCACCGCGCCGGTCGGGCCGACCCGCTCGGCGAGCCCGAGCGGCACCGAGGGGCCGCCCGCGCCGACCTCCCAGCAGCGCATGCCGGGGCCGATCCCGAGGGCGTCGATGTGCCGGAAGGTCACCGGGTCGAAGAGTTCGGCGAGGGCGCCGAAGCGGGTGCCCGCCTCCGACTGGCGGTTGTCCAGGAGGTAGCCGTGGTCGCTCTCGTGCTCAGCCATGCCGGGATTCTCGCAGGCGGCGGCTCGGCCGGGGCAATCGGGGCGCGGCGCTCGGGTCGGGCCGTTCAGGGCTGCGGGGCCGGGTCGGTGAGCGCCGGGATGTCGTAGGTCACCTTGCCGATGTCGGAGACCAGGTAGCCGCCGTCGGGCCCGCGTCGGAGCGTCAGTCGCGGGGTGTACGACTGCCTGGGCGTTCGGAACCAGCCCTCCTCGGCGGCGTAGGTGCAGTAGGCGGAGACCTCCAGCTCGACCACCTCGCCGGTGAGGTCGCGCGGATCGAAGCGGCCCGCCGCGGGCCCCGCGACCACCCATCTGACCAGCGACCAGCCCCGGCGTGCGGTCAGGTCGGCGGGCCAGGCCGACCCGTTCTCCTCGCAGGCGGTCAACCCGCCGCCGGCGGCGGCCAGTTCGGAGGTCAGGTACCGGCGCGACCGGCTCAGGACGGCCGCCGGCCCGGTGTCGCCGCGGGAGGTGTCGAAGGTGCCCGAGGTGACGGCCCAGGCGATCGCGACGGACTCCGCGTCGTGCCCGTCCACCGTCAGCGGCGGCGTCTGCGCGGTCGGCCGGTCCTTCGGCGGGGCGATCGGATCCCCCGGCTGGTATCCCGGTTTGGAGGGGAAGCTGTAGCCGGCCGGCGCGACGGCGACCGTGGTGCCCGGGATCTCCTGCTGGTCCTGGTCGTAGCAGGGGTTGCACCGGATGCGCTCGCCGGAGCCGGTGCCGTAGCTCGTCTCCCAGCCCCTGCCGTGGGTCGACAGCTCGGTGCCGGACTCCCTGCGCACCCCGGAGACGTGGAACGGGCGGTCGCCGTCCTTCAGCGTCCAGGTGCGGCGCTTGCCGTCGACGGTGCCCTCGACCGTGAGCACGTAGTCGTAGCTGTGCCGGGTCGCGAGCACGGTGAGGCCGACGATCTCGGGCTTCCGGTCCTCCAGGTAGAGGTACTTGTCGGTGAAGTAGGGGGCGAACGACACCGGTCCGGCGGCCCCGATCAGCGCTACCGGGTTCGGGGAGTCCAGGTCGACGCCCATGTCGATCTTCTTGCCCTCCCCCTGTCCGGCGCAGTCCACGACCGTGCCGGGCAGCGGATCGCGGGGCTCGCCCACGATCGTCGCCCGCACCTGTTCGATCGCCACGGTGTGGCCGTTGCCGACCATCGAGACCGACAGCGGCGACGCGCCCACGTCCGTACCGCCCTGCGCGTGCGCCCACGTCCGGGCGGCTTCGCAGCCGGTGACGGCCGGCGGGTCGGTCGGTTTGACGACCCGGGGGACGACCGTGGTCGAGTCGGCGTCGGCGTGCTCGGGGTCGTAGTGGGCGCCGAGTTCCGGCCCCCTGCCGCCCTCCGTCGCGGTCAGCGCCCAGTACGTCGTGCCGGCGCCCAGCAGGGCCAGCACGCACAGCACGGCGATCAGCAGCCGCAGGCGCGGTCTGCGGCCGCCCATCAGCGTGAGGACGCCGCCCATGAACACGTTGCCGTGGATGGTGCTCTGGCTGATCCTGTTGTGCGTCTCATGCTGGTCGCCCACTCCACCCACCCCGTCCGAGGGATCCGCGTCCACCACAGTGGCGGTTCCCGGCGGGTGGAGGGAAGACCCGCGCCGCAAGCCCCGGGCGCCGTGGCGCCGTGGCGCCGTGGCGCCGTGGCGTCGTCGGCGCGGACGGTCTTGTTGACGAAATGTCAGCAAGTTCGTCCGATCGCCTTGACGGCATGCGGTCACGGCTGGACCCTGTGGACCCGGAAACGCCGCGCGCTCCCCGGTCCCCACCGCTCGGGAGCGCGCGAGAGGACGTCTTCTCGCCCCTCACCGAGGAAGAGGTTTTCCCATGCGCTTCAGCCGCCGCCTCCCCGCCACCGCCGCCGCCGTCTGCGCGACCGCCGCGCTCGCGCTGGCCGCCGTACCCGCCTCCGCGTCGCCCGAGTCCCTCGCCGCCGGCCCGGTGCTCACCGCCGGGAGCGCGGGCGGCACCGCCGTCGCCGTCGGCGACGCGCTCGCCGCACCGCTCGCCCCGGGCACCAAGGCCACCTTCTACTCGACCGCGACCAGCACCACCGGTGTCACCTGCGCCACCTCGCAGCTCTCGGCCTCGGTGCTGGGCAACCCGGCGGCGCCGGGCAGCGCGACCGCGTCACTGACCGGGCTGACCTTCGGCTCGTGCACCGCCAACGTCACCGGGGTCACCTCGGTGCGCAGCCTGACGGTCGGCAACCTGCCGTACGGCGTCACCGTCTCCGACGCGCCCGGCCTGCCGGTCACCCTGACCGGCGGGTCCGCCGGGACGATCCAGGCCACCGCCGTGCTGGACACCTGGTTCGGCACCATCACCTGCTCCTACCAGCTGAGCGGCGCGTTCACCGGCAGCGCCGACAACACCGCGCACAGCCTGGCCTTCCGCACCGAGCACTTCGCCAAGAGCGGCGGTTCGACGCTCTGCCCGGCCGACGGCTACTTCTCCGCGACGTACGGGCCGGTCGCGGACACCAGCCAGTCGGGAAGCCCGGCGGTCTTCGTCAACTGACCGCACCCGCAAGGGAGTCGGGGCGGGCGTGGCAGCGCCGCCGGGCCCACCCCGGCTCCGGTCAGACCCGGAGCAGGCCGAACTCCCGGGCGGCGGCCCGGAGTACGGCGACCAGTGCCAGCAGCATCAGCGCGCCGTGGGCCGGCATCGACAGGTACGGCGCCACGCCGGGTGCGATGAACTTGAGGTAGCTGCCGAAGGACGCGAGCTGGACCAGCACCGGCAGGTACCAGAGCCGCCGGGGCAGGTGGAAGGCGACGATCACGCTGAGGACGTCCGCGACGTAGAAGTAGCGCTCGTGCATGGACGGCAGCAGGAACGGCACCGCGATCGCGGAGACGGTGGCCAGCAGCAGGATCCCCGTCCCGGTGAGCCCCGCCCCGCCGCTCCCGGCCGTGGACCTGCCGGCAAGGGACTCTCCGGCCGCGCCTCCGGTGCTTCGCAGGGCCCGGACCGCCAGGGCGATTAGCGCCAGCACCAGCAGGCCCGCGACCAGCACGCCCGCCCGGCGCACCGGGTCGTCCTCGCCGGACGGCACCGAGACGAACTGGTAGACCGACGGCGCGTTGAGCGTGAGGTCCCGGTAGGTCCCGGTCTGCCGGGCGTACACCGTCAGCAGCTGCCAGGGGTCGGCGCCGAGCAGCACGGCGGGGACGTCGAGCGCCAGGTAGGCGGCCGGGACGGCCAGCAGGCACCGCCACGGCATCCGCCGGGCCAGGACCACGACGAGCAGCAGGGGGAAGAGGAAGACCGCCTGGAGCTTGAAGGCCAGGGCGATCCCGAAGAAGGCGCAGGTCCACCAGGGCCGACCGCGCAGGAGGTGGTGGACGCCGCCGAGCAGGAAGGCGGTGAAGATCGCGTCGGCCTGGGCCCACCACCCGCTGTTGGTCACGACCGTGGGCAGGAACAGCACGGTCACCGCCGCCGCGAAGGGCCGCCAGGGCCGGTGCGGCCACCGCAGCGCGACGATGCGGTGGGTGTAGTAGGCCAGCGCCAGGTCGAAGAGGACCGACAGGCACTTGACCGCCGTCAGCGCGGGCACCGGCAGCCGGCCGAGCGCGGCCATCAGGTACAGGTAGGGGACGTTGTAGTCCGAGAAGCCGGTGTCGCCGAGGGCCTGGAATCCGCCGTGCGCCGCGATGTACCGGTACCAGGGGCCGAGGAAGTAGTACCAGTCCGACGACTCGTACTGCAGCAGCAGGCCCCGGAGCAGGAGCGCGGACGCCACCGCCGCCACCGCGACCGGCACCGGCACCGGCACCGGCACCGGCACCACCGGATCGGCCCGGCGCGGAGGCGGGGTCCCTCGTTCCGGCGCGGCTTCCTGGGGGCCGGGGCGCAGGTCGGGTTCGGGTCGGACTGGACAGTGGTTCATACCACCAGGACGCGGCACCCACCGGAAACGGACGACAACGAACCGGTACGGATTTCCGCGGGCCGCCGACCGGGCCGCCGACCGACCCACCGACCGACCCGCGGACCGACCCGACCGGGCCCGCCCCGGGCCTGAGCTCGTACGGCTCCGGCCCGGGGCGCGAGCGGGCGACCGGCAGCGGTCAGTCCCCGGCCTCCCGGTGCCGCCACCGCACCGGATCCTCGGCCGCCGCGGCGCCCGCCGCGGTCCGGGCCGGCGTCCGGTAGCCCGCCGTGGCGAGCACCAGCATCTCGTTCTCCCCCGGCCGGAACTCGTAGGCCACCCGCTCCACCCGGCTGGGGACGCCGAGGTCCGCCAGTTCCTCGCGCAGCGGCTCCAGCCCGGGGTAGCGCTCCCGCGTGTCGTACACCATCAGCGGGAACAGCCGCACCTCGTGCCGCGCCACCCGGGCGAGCTCCAGCAGGGCCGCCCGGTGGAAGTCCCCGTCCAGCCGGTTGCCGTACGAGAACAGCAGGTGCGAGCTGAGCACCAGGTCGAAGGAGTCGTCGGCGAAGGGGAGTTCGGGCAGCGAGCCGGCCACGTAGCGGTCCGGGCGGGCGGCGATGTCGGCGCGGAAGTCCCGGGCGTTGGCGGTCCACTGGCGGATCATGTCGTCCGCGTCGGTGTACCAGGACCACACGTGGTCGGCCGTCTCCTTCACCAGCCGCTCGCGCTTGAACCCGGTCTCCCGCTCCACCAGCAGGCCCAGCTCCTCGCGGTGCTCGGCGTACTGACGGTCGACGGCGACGGCGTCGATGCCGCGCCGCCCGGCCTCCGCCACGAAGCTCGCGGCGCCGGCCGGGCAGTCCAGGACACGCTGCGCCAGGTCGCGCTCGGTGAGCGCGAACATCGCCCGGTACTCCGCGAAGGAGCGTGCGCTGACCAGCACGGCTCAGCCCCTTCCGACGAACGGCATGGTGGTCGGCAGCACGACCAGGGACTGGATGGTGGTGTCCGGCGGCTGCGAGGCCATCAGCACCAGGGCCTCGGTGAAGCGGTCCACCGGGATGGTCGCCTCGACGGCCATGGTCCGGTCGGCCTGCATCGCGGCCGGCTGCGGGCCGCCGTCCACCGGGGTGACGTTGCCGACGTCGATCTGCCCGCAGGAGATGCCGTACGCCCGGCCGTCCAGGGCGAGCACCTTGGTGAGGCCGAGCACGGCGTGCTTGGCGGCGGTGTACGCGATGGAGTTGGGGCGCGGCACGTAGGCCGAGGGCGCGCCGTTGTTGATGATCCGCCCGCCCTGCGGGGTCTGGGTGCTCATCACCCGGAAGGCCTCGCGGGCGCAGAGGAAGCCGCCGGTGACGATGGTGTCCAGCACCCGGTTCCAGTCCTCGAACGGGGTCTCGGTGATCGGCCGGCGCGGGGCGGCGGCGCCCGCGTTGTTGAACAGCAGGTCCACCCGGCCGTAGCGGTCGAGGACGGTGTCGAAGAGCCGGGCGACCTCCTCCGGGCTGCGGATGTCCGTCGGGACGGGCAGCACCCGGGCGGCTCCGGGCCCGGCCAGGGCGGCGGTCTCCTCCAGCGCGTCCTTGCGCCGCCCGGCGACGGCCACCGTCCAGCCGGCCGCCAGCAGGGCCAGTGCCGAGGCCCGGCCGAGGCCGCTGCCCCCGCCGGTGACGATCGCCACCCGCCCGTGCGGTGCGGGCGCGCCTCCGGTGCCGGCTCCGGCGGTCACGGCACCCGTGCTCTCGGCTCCAGCGGTCACGGCGTCCACTCCTCCCCCTCGTTCACCCAGACCCGCAGCATCCGCCGGGCGTACGGCCCGGGCTCGTCGATGAACGGCGAACGCCCGTGCAGCACGCGGCTGTTGCGGATGATCAGCAGGTCACCGGCGGCCATCGGCAGCCCGAAGGCGATCTCCGGCCGATAGAGCACCTCGTCCAGCACGCCGAGCGCCTCCCACTGACGGTCCGTCAACTCCGGTCCGCCGCGGTCGGGAGAGGAGCGGACGGTGCGGGTCTGGTAGTAGCACCCGATCGTCCCGTCCTTGCGGTCGTACAGGATCGGGGTGACCACCACCTGCGGACCGGCCCGGCCGCTGCGCTCGAAGGTCCACTCCTCGCGGAGCGTGGCCAGCGCGTCCGGCCGCTCCCGCTCGATCAGGTCGTGCACGTGCCGGGCGCTCGCCAGCTTGGTCAGCCCGCCGCCGTCGAAGGCGGGCCGCAGGCAGAGCAGGACCAGCAGGTCGCAGGTGTCGCAGTGGAAGCCGAGCTCGGTGTTTCCGTCGCCGTCCTGGTCGTGCAGCACCGAGGTGAGGTCGCCGCGCCCGTTCTGCGGGACGATCCGGCCGAAGTCCCCCAGCAGGAAGGAGAGCACCTCGGTGATCTCCTGTTCCGGGCGGGTCGCGTCCACCAGGCCGCTCACATGGGTGATGCCCACCGAGTCGGCGGCGTTCCGGACGAACTCCCGCAGCCTGGTCCGCACCTGCTCACCCGCGCCCCACCGCCCGGCCCGCGCGTCGGCCCAGAGCAGCCGCCGCTCCCGTTCCTCCAGCGGGAGCGACCAGAGCTCCCGCCGGGCGTCCAACTCCAGGCTGCTCCAGCCGATTTCGGTCACCGCGTCCATGTCCTCTCCTCCCTACCGGCCGCCGGCCGCGACGGCCTTCGCCCACAGTTCCAGGCCCTCGTCGATCTGTTCGGCCGTGACCACCAGCGCGGGGATCATCCGGACCGTGTTGAGGTGGATCCCGCACAGCAACAGCAGCAGGCCGTGCTCGGCCGCGGCCTGCTGGGCGCGCCGGGCGGCCTCCGGGTCCGGGGTGCCGTCCGGGCGGCAGAACTCGCTGGCGGCCATCAGCCCGAGCCCCCGGACGTCGGCGATCCCGGGCGCCTCGGCGGCGACCGCCCGCAGCCCGGCCAGCAGCCGGGCGCCCTGCTCGGCCGCGTTCTCGACCAGCCGCTCCTCGCGCAGCACGTCCAGGGTCGCCAGCGCGGCGGCGCAGGCCACCGGGTTGCCCCCGTAGGTGCCGCCCTGCGAGCCGGGCCAGGCGCGGCCCATCAGCTCGGCGGGCGCGGCGATCGCGGACAGCGGGAAGCCGCTGGCCAGGCCCTTGGCGGTGATCAGGACGTCGGGGCGCACCCCTTCTTCGTACTGGTGGGCCCAGAACCGGCCGGTGCGGCCGAAGCCGGTCTGCACCTCGTCCACCACCAGCAGGATCCCGTGCCGGTCGGCCCGCTCGCGCAGCCCGGCCAGGAAGCCGGGCGGGGCCGGGACGTAGCCGCCCTCGCCGAGCACCGGCTCGACGAACATCGCGGCCGTCTCGGCGGGTGCGGAGACGGTGGCGAGCACCTCGTCCAGTCCGCGCAGGGCGTGCGCCACCGCCTCGTCCTCGGACAGCCCGAGCCGGAACGCGGCCGGGAAGGGCGCCACCGCGACCCCGGGCATCAGCGGGCCGATGCCGGCCCGGAACCGGGTGCCGGCCGTGGTGAGCGAGGCCGCGCCCATGGTGCGGCCGTGGAACGCGCCCTCGAAGACGATCACGTTCTGCCGCCCGGTGGCGTGCCGGGCGAGCCGCAGCGCGGCCTCCACCGCCTCGGTGCCGGCGGTGGCGTAGAACAGCGAGTCCAGGCCGGACGGCAGGACCTCGCCGAGCCGCTCGGTGAGCGTGAGGAGCTGGTCGTGCAGCACGGTGGTGTACTGCCCGTGGATGAGCCGGCCGGCCTGTTCCCGGACGGCCTCGACCACCTTCGGGTGACAGTGGCCGGTACTGGTCACCCCCACGCCGGAGGTGAAGTCGAGGTGGCGGCGGCCGTCGGCGTCGTAGAGGTGGAGTCCTTCGCCGCGTACGGCGACGACCGGGGTGGCCTGCTTGAGCGCCGGGGAGAGCTGGGACACGGGGCCTGCCTTCACGGGTTGGTCCTGCCTTCACGGATGTCGTCTCGGGGGTCGTGACCGGCGCCGTCGCGGACGTCGTCACGGGTGAGCGGGGTCGGGCCGACGGGCGGCAGGTAGCCGGCCTCGGCGGCCCAGGTGAGCGCGGCCGACCACCACTGCGGGGTCGGCGCGGCGAACCGCACGCCCAGGCGGTCGAGCACCGCGGTGGTGTACGAGCTGTCCACCAGGACGCGGCGCTCCTCCTGCGCCGCCCAGGCGGCGGCCACCCGGGCGGCCGTCGGGTGGCGGCGCTCGGCCCGGGCGAGGGCGGCCGCGAAGGCCGCCTCGTCGGTGAGTCGTACGGCGTGGCCGTGCCCGGCCAGCCACCGCACCAGCTCGTCGTGCGGGACGGCGTGCGGCGTCTCCACGTGGTACGCGCCGGGCGCGGCGTACGGGTCGAGGGCGATCGCGGCGATCCCGGCGGCCACCGTGTCCACGTACGAGAACGCGAAGGCGGTGCCCGGCCGGCTCGGCGCGGCGCCGGCCAGCAGGTAGCCGCGGAGCAGCTGGTAGATCCGGTTGTCGCCGGCGTTGGCCTGGAACGCGCCGGTCCGGCTGTGCGCCGCGATGTGGCCGCTGCGGTGCAGGTAGGCGGCGTGCCCGCGGGCGGCCCAGGCCCGGACGGCCTGTTCGGCCCGGTACTTGGTCCGCTCGTACGGGGTGCGGAAGTGCTGGCCGATCTCCAGGTCCGCCTCGCTGAAGCGGCGCGGCGGGCCGTCGACGCCGCCCGAGACGGCCAGCGTGGAGACGTGGTGGACCCGGGCGTCCGGGGCGTGCTCCCCGACCCAGTCGAGCAGTCGGCGCACCGCCGTGTGGTTGGTGCGCTCCAGCTCGTCGGGCGAGGCCACCAGCCGGACGTCCGCCGCCGCGTGCACCACCAGGTGGGCGCCCCGGGCGTGTTCCAGTGCGGCCGGGGAGAGGCCGAGGCCGTCCCGGTCGATGTCCCCGGCGAGCGCCCGGGCGGGCCGGACCGCGCCCGCCGCGCCGGTGCCGAGCCGCTTCAGCGCCTCGGCGTCGTCGGCGGCCCGCACCAGGCAGGTGACCTCGGCGCCGCGTGCCAGGAAGGCCTCCAGCAGGTGCCGCCCGAGGTAGCCGGTGGCGCCGGTGAGCAGCACCCGGGCGGGTTCGCGCACCGTCGCCCGGGCCGTCGGGGCGACACCGGGGTGCAGCAGCTGGCCGGAGGTGGACAGCGGTGCCCGGACGGGCGGTGCGGCCTCCGGCGCCTCGGCGTCGGCCCGCGCGTCGGCCTGGCCGACGACCTCGGCCTGCGCCTCGGCCGCCACGGCGCGGGCGAACCGCCCGGTGATCCGCTCGGCGGCGGGGTGCGGCAGGCCGGGCCGGCCGTACACCAGGTCGGCGACCAGCCGCTGCTCCACCACCCGTGCGGTGAGCCGCAGTTCGTACAGCGGGTCGCCGCCCGTACAGCGGGCCGTTCCGGCCTGTTCGGCGGCAACGGTCCAGTCCAGCGCGGGCTCCTCGGGCAGCCGGAAGGTGCCGAGGAAATTGAAGCCGACGGCGGGCCGTCCGCCGGGCCCGTCCATCGGCCGGACGGGGGCCTCGCGCAGCCGCCGGGCCACGGTGTCCGGGGTGGCCCCGGCGTCCAGCTCGACGTGCTTGACGGCGGTGAACCAGCCGACGGTGTCCAGGAATTCGCCCGGGTCGCCGACCGCGTCCCGGCCGTGGGTCTCGACCTCCACCGCGAGCCGGGGGCGGCCGCTGTCACCGGTGACAGCCTCGGCGAAGGCGGCCAGCAGTACGGCCTCCAGCCCGGCCCCGGCACCGTGCCGGGCGATCAGCCGGGCGGTGGCGTCCGGGTCGAGCGCCCAGCTGAGCGCGGCGGGCTCCTCGACCTCCCCGGCCTCTCCGACCTCCTCGGCTTCCCCGACAGCGGCGTCCCCGGCGACGGGTTCCGCCGCGGCGGAGGACGAGACCGCCGCCCAGGCGTAGAAGTCCGCCGTCGGCGGCAGGTCGACCGGCTTCCGGTCGAGCACCGCCCGGTACGCGTGCGCCAGGTCGTCCAGCAGGATCCGCCAGGACAGCCCGTCGACCACCAGGTGGTGCGCGATCAGCGCGAGCCGGTCGTCGGTGCCGGGCGGGCCGGTGAACAGGTGGGCGCGCAGCAGCCGGCCGGCCGACGGGTCGAGGCTGCGGTGGAGTTCGGTGCAGACCCCAGCGACGGTGTCGGCGATCTCCCCGGCCGCGCGCGGGATCCGGGAGAAGGAGACCGGGTCGAGCTCGGCCACCGCCCGGACCTCGCCGCAGCCGTCCGGGGCGACCGGCCGGCGCAGCGCCGGGTGCCGTTCCAGGACGGCCGCGACGGCCGCCGAGAGCGCCTCCGGGTCGACGGCGGTGCGACAGCGCAGCAGCACCGACTGGTTCCAGTGCCGCAGGTCCCGCACCGTCCGCTGCCGGTACAACCACCGCTGGGCCGGGGCGAGTCGGCGACCGCTCGTGGAGCCGCGCGGGGCCGGGACGGACGGCGCGACCGGGACGGCGACCGCCGCCAGGCCCTCCGCCGTCGGGTACCGGTAGAAGTCCTCGTAGGCGACCCGCAGGCCGGAGCGCCGCAGGAGGGCGATGGTGCGCATGGCGAGGATGGAGTCCCCGCCGAGGCCGAGCACGTCGGCGCGCGGCCCGACAGCGGGCAGGCCCAGGGCGCCCGCCCAGAACCGGGCGATCTCCCCGACCGGTCCGCTCCCCGCGCCGCCGTTCACCCCGGTGTCGTCCGGTTCGGTTCCGTCCGAATCGGTTCCGCCCGACTCGGCCCGGGCCTCGACCAGTTCGGCCGCCAGCTCGGCCAGCCGCTGCCGGTCGAGCTTGCCGTTCGGTCCGACCGGGAACCGCGGCAGCACCAGGATCGGCTGCGGCACGGAGTAGCCGGGCAGCCGGTCCCGCAGGTGCGCCCGCAGCCCGTCCAGGCTCCCGGCCCCGCCTGCGCCGTCCGCGCCGCCAGCGCCGTCCAACAGCCGGACGACACCGATGAGTTGGTTGCCGAGCGCGGTCTCCCGCAGCAGCGCCGCCGAGCGCGCGACGCCCGGGTGGCCGTCCATCGCCCGCTCGACCTCGGCGAGGTCCACCCGGTAGCCGCGGACCTTGACCTGGCGGTCCACCCGGCCCAGGAAGACCAGGCTGCCGTCCGGCCGCCGCCGGCACAGGTC
Source organism: Kitasatospora sp. NPDC056800 (assembly GCF_042789775.1). Taxonomy (NCBI): domain Bacteria; kingdom Bacillati; phylum Actinomycetota; class Actinomycetes; order Kitasatosporales; family Streptomycetaceae; genus Kitasatospora; species Kitasatospora sp. NPDC056800. The sequence goes on from NZ_JBHUAL010000010.1 coordinate 63,435, forward strand.
GCCCGTACGGTAGACGAGCCGGCCGTCGCGCCGGACGAAGCCGCGGGCGGTCTCGTCCGGCCGGCCGAAGTACCCGGCGGCCACGCCCCGGCCACCGATGAGCAGTTCGCCCACCGAGCCGTCCGGCACCGCCCGGCCGTCGCCGTCCACCACTGTCAGCAGCACCTCGCCGATCGCGGTGCCGATCGGTACGGTCGGCTCCTCGGCGGGCAGTTGGCGGGCGGAGGTGACGAGCAGGCAGGTGGCGCCGACGGTGGTCTCGGTCGGTCCGTAGTGGTTGGCCAGCCGCGCGGTGGTGCCGCCGTCGAGCAGGGCGGCGGCGAGCGGGCGGGGCAGCGCCTCGCCGCCGAGCAGCACGGTGTGCAGCGGCGGGGAGTCGGCCGGGCGGCCCTCCAGCAGGGCGGTCAGGTGCGAGGGGGTGGTCTTCAGCACGTCCACCCGGGCCCGCCGCAGCGAGGCCCAGAAGGCTTCCGGGTCGCGCACCTCGCGGTCCGGCACGAGGTGCACCGAGCCGCCGGTGGCCAGGGCGAGCAGCCAGGCGGTGTGGCCGAGGTCGGCGGCCAGGGTGGTGACGTGGGCGGCGCGGGGCGCGTCGGCCTCGGTGAGGTCGAGCCGCCCGGCCAGCGCCCGGGCGTAGTGCACCGCGTTGGCGTGGGTGACGGCCACCGCCTTGGGCTCGCCGCTCGACCCGGAGGTGAAGGAGAGGTACGCGAGGTCCTCGCCCCGTACCTCGGTGGCCACCGGGGGCAGCTCCGGCAGCGCCTCGACGTCCACCACCTCCCCGCCGAGGCCGCCCTCGGTGGCGAGCACCCGGGCCACCCGGACGGAGGCCAGCCGCCGGGCCAGGTCGGCCGCCGACCAGTCCGGATCGGCGAGCACGGCCGCCGCGCCCGCGCGCAGCACCCCGTACAGCAGCACCAGCATCCGGGCGTCCCGGGGCCCGAGCAGGGCGACCCGGTCGCCCCGGCGGGTGCCGGCGGCGGCCAGCCGGGCGGCGATCCGGTCGGCCGCGGTGTCGACCGTGCGGTAGTCGAAGGTGCGGACGCCGTCGCCCAGGGCGGGCCGGTCGGGGTGCGCCCGGGCGTGGTGGGCGAGCAGTTCGGGCAGCGAGCGGGCCCGGTGGGCGGGGTCGGCCGGGTGGCCGCAGGCCGCGGACCGGAGGTGCTGCGTCGCGGAGGTCACGCCGACTCGTCCCCCGTCCGGCCCGCCCGGGCGGGCCCGGCGGCCACCCCCGGGTCGCCCACCAGGTAGCCGTCCAGCAGCTCCCGCTCGGGCAGCCGTCCGGCCAACTCCCAGGCCAGCATGCGGTGCAGGCCGTCGAGGTGGATCAGCCCCGACCGGAGCACGAGGTCCCCGTAGTCGGAGTGGTCGACCGGGGCGGTGCTGAGGAAGACGGGCGTGAGCGGGGCCCACCTCAGCAGCCGCAGCTTCGCCGCGCAGACCGGGTTGGCGGCGGTCCAGGCCGCTCCGCCCGCGCGGATCCGCTCGGCCGCCTCGGCCACCGTCAGCCCGGAGCGCGGCACCAGTTCGAGCTCCCCGCCCTCGCTCAGGTGCCAGGGCAGCACGATGCCCAGGACGTCCGTCCGGGAGAGCCGGATCCGCCACCAGCCGCCGGGGATGCGGTCGGCACGGTCGAGGTTCTCCTCGCCGTACATGTTGCTGTTCGCCTCGTGGGCCCGATCCACCGGGTGGTCCCGCAGGTAGGCGTCGTGGACCTCGGGGTAGGCGACGGCTGTGACGATCTCCACGGCAGTGCTCCTCAGACGGTTCCGGTGTACTCGGTGCGGGCGTGTTCGCTGCCGGTGTACTCGGTGAAGTGCCGCTCCGCGAACAGCTCGGGCCACTGGCCGTCGGCCAGGTCCAGTTCGCGGGCCCGGGCGAGCATCTGCCGCCAGTACGGCTTCACCGGGCGCCAGCGCGCTCCCACCTGGCAGTAGGAGGCGTCGACGAAGTACCGGGGGCGGCCCGGCCCTTCGGGTGCCGGCCGACGGGTGTGGAACAGCGCCGAGTTGAGCAGCACGGTGGAGCCGGGCGGCAGCCGGTCGATGACCACCTCGCCGGGCAGTTCGCCGGTGCCGTGGTGGGCGTAGGCGGACTTGCCGACGGTGCGCAGGTGCGAGCCGGGCAGCACGGCCAGACTGCCGACCTTCTCGTCCAGTCCGCCGAGGTAGTGCAGCGCGTGGACCATCAGCAGCGACGGGTCGGAGCGGTCGTTGGGCTCGCAGTCGTGGTGCCAGGCCTTGCCCGGGATCCCCGGGTCCTGGCGGTCGCTGTGCAGGTGGTGGAAGACGAAGTCCGGCCCGAGCAGGCGGGTCAGGGTGCGCAACAGGGGCGGGTGGGTGAGGAGTTCGCCGTGGGCGGGCAGTTCCAGTTCCAGCAGCGGGGGCGGTCCGTGCCGTAAGGGGTCGGCGCACGCGGCGATCGACCGGGCCCGCAGGCCTTCGTCGACCCACCGGTCCACCTCGGGCGCGAGCCGTTCGCGCAGCGCTTCCGGCAGCAGGCCGGGCAGGACCAGGTACCCGGACTCCAGGAACTGGCGGCGGTGCTCGGTGTCGAGGGCCTCACGCCCTCCGGAGGACGGCGTCACCGAACCGATCCCCTCCTTCCGTTCGGCGGGGAACACACAGGGAATCGGCGCCACGGGACGTGGCGCGGGCAGTGGGGGCACACGGCGTCATCCAGACCTCGGGTGGCGGCGGAGCGTCCGTCACAGGCGCCTCGGCCGCCACAGCTGAATCGTGATCACCACGAAGAGGCATGCGTTGATCACGCAAGGTAGTCCGCCTCAGGAGTATGAACCTGTCTTCGCGTCCACGACAAGACCAATGCCAACCCGTGGACACCTTCCCGCCACCGTGCCGTTCAGCTCCGGCCACCAGTCGTCTCCCGTCCCACAGGGAACTCCGGTCCGTTCGCGCCCCGGTGATTCGCCGCCGCAACAGCGGATGCGGCACAGTGAGGTCATGAGCGACAGGAGTCACCCCGCCCCCGGACCGGTCCGGCGCCGCCCGGTCCAGCAGCGCAGCCTGGAGCGGTACGGCCGCATCCTGGACGCCTGCGCCGGGCTGCTGGACGAGGTCGGGGCGACCGCGCTCACCACCAAGGAGGTCGCCCAGCGCGCCCAGGTGCCGATCGGCACCCTGTACCAGTTCTTCGCCGGCAAGGAGGACCTGCTGGCGGCGCTCGCCACCCGCAACCTCGACCACTACCTCCAGCGCCTGGACGCCCGGCTGGCCGCCGCCGCGCCGGTCGGCCCCGCCGTCTTCACCGATCTCGCGGTGGAGGAGTTCGTGGCGATGAAGCGCGCCGTGCCGGGCTTCGGCCAGCTGGACTTCGGCCTGGCCGGACCGGCCGTCCCCACCGGTGTCCGGGACGACCGGTACCTGCTGGACGCGGGCGTGGACAACAACACCGCCGTCGCCCTGCGGCTCCAGGCGCTCGGCGGCGAACTGTTCCGGGCGGGCGACCCGACGGCCGTCATGCTGACCCTGCGGGTGGCCCTGGAGGCCGCCGACGCGGTGCTCAAACTGGCCTTCCGGGAGTCCCCGGACGGCGATCCGGCGCTGATCGCCGAGTGCAAGCGACTGGTCCGCGGCTACCTCGCGCAACAGCCGTCCGCCCGCTGAGGCCCGGCCCCGCGGGCCCCGCCCGCCCGAGGCGTTGCGCGCCCGCCGCCCCCGCAGCACAGTGGATAGCGGGAACCGTCCGCGGAGGCGGCCCGGCACACGACCCGAGGGAGCAGACCATGCACGCGGCGGTAGGTGACCGGCTCCACATCCACAGCAGGTCGGTGGGCATGGTGGACCAGAAGGGCGAGATCGTCGAGGTGCGCGGCACCGACGGCGAACCGCCGTACGTGGTCCGCTTCGAGGACGGCCACGAGGGCCTGATCTACCCCGGCCCCGACTGCAACATCGAACAGCGCCAGGCGGAACGCTGACCCACTCCCCCGCCACCCCGCCCCGCGCGAGGTGGTGAGGAGCGGTGCCCGCCCCCACGACCCCGCTGCCCGGGGCACTCGCCGGACTCGCGCCACTGCTGGACCACTACGGGTACCTCGCGGTGGCGGTGCTCGTCCTGCTGGACAACTGCGGCGTCCCGGTGCCCGGGCAGACCGTCCTGGTGCTGGCCTCGGTGTACGCCGGCACCGGGCACCTCGACCTCGCCGCCGTCCTGTTGATCGCGACCGGCGCCGCCGCGCTCGGCAACGGCCTCGGCTACCTGATCGGCCGCACCGGCGGACGCGCCTTCGTCCACCGCTGGGGCCGCTACGTGCTGCTCACCCCGGCCCGGATGGAGCGCGCGGACGGCTTCTTCGCCCGGCACGGCGGCAAGGTGGTCGCGGTCGCCCGCTTCGTGGACGGGCTGCGCCAGTACAACGGGATCATCGCCGGGACCACGGAGATGCCCTGGCGCCGGTTCCTGGCGTTCAACCTGCTCGGCGCGGTGCTGTGGACGGCGGTCTGGGGCACCTTCGGCTACCTCGCCGGTGCCAACATCGGCGCCGTGTACCACACGGCGCTGCGCTACCAGGTCTGGTTCGCGGTCGGGTTGGGCGTGCTGGTCGCCGCCCTCCTGCTCCGGCAGGTGCTGCGCTACCGGCGCCGGCGCCGCGCGGGCACCGACGCCGGCTCCGACTCCGGCCCCGACGCGGGCTCCGGGTAGCCGGAGGTCAACGCAGCGGGAACACCTCGAACGGCACCGCGAAGCGCGTCCCCAGCCGGCTGCCCGCACCCCGGCCGAAGCCCTCCAGGAACTCCCGCGGCTCCGCCATCGCCCCGCCCAGCCCGGCCAGGTACGCCTTGTGCTCCTCCAGCGAGGCGACGCCGAGGTCGAAGGTCCCGGTGGTGTCCACCGCGTGCTTCGCCTCCGGCGAGGCCACCGCCCAGATCTGCCGCACGCCGTTCCACGGCTCGTGGCCCTCGGCCAGCAGCTCGCGGAACACCCAGCGGTTCCCGGCGTCCCGGACCCCGTCCAGGGTGGCCCGGCCGACCGCGACGTGGTCGGCCTGGTTGAGGAACACCCCGCTGTAGGTGTCCCGGAAGTTGCTGGTGATCACGATGTCCGGCCGGTGCCGGCGCACCACCCGGGCGATGTCCCGGCGCAGCGGCAGCCCGTACTCCACGACGCCGTCCGGGTGGCCGAGGAACTCCACGGTGTCGACGCCGACCACCCGCGCCGAGGCGATCTGCTCCGCCTCGCGCAGCGGACCGCACTCGGCCGGGTCCAGCGTGTCGATGCCCGCCTCGCCGCTGGTCACCATCACGTAGACGACCTTCTTGCCCTGCGAGGTCCAGCGGGCGACGGCCGCGGCCCCGCCGTACTCCATGTCGTCGGGGTGGGCGACGATCGCCAGCGCCGTCCGCCAGTCCTCGTCGACGGGCTCGAAGGGCTCGGGGGCCTGCTCGGTCATGCTGCTCGTTCCTCTCGGTGCGGCTCGGGGTCGTCCGGCGGTACGGACGTACGGGGGTATCACAGTCGTACGTCCGTACCACGCGTGACTCTAGAAGACCCGCGTCCCCCACACCCCGTCAGACACCTCCGTGGCCAGGCGGCTTGCCCCTGACGCAAGGGTCAGGGGTTAGCGTCCGGGCGTCCCGCGGCGGCACCGACCGCCGCCGCCTCCCCCGCCCGCTCAGAGGAGTGCCGCCATGGCCCTGCCCACCACCGCCCGCGTCGTCCGGCTGACCGCCGCACCGGCCGGGCTGCCCGCCCCCGGGGACTTCACCGTGGCCGAGGAGCCGCTGGCGGCGCCCGGCCCCGGGGAGGTCCTCGTCCGCAACCGGGCCTTCCTGGTCTTCCCCGGGCTGCGCACGCTGATCGGCGGCGCGGGCTCCGGCCTGCCGATGCCGCACATCGCCCCCGGGGACGCGCTGTTCGGGCCCGCCCTCGGCGAGGTGCTGGCCGCACCGGAGGACGGGCCGCTGCGCCCCGGCGACCTGGTCACCCACCTGAACGGCTGGCGGAGCCACGCGCTCGCCGAGGCCGCGCATCTCACCCCCGTCCCGTCGGACTTCCCGGACCCGCTCGCCCTGGTCTCCGCCGCCTCGGCCGGCTACGGCGGGCTGACCCGCTCCGCCGGGGTGCGCCCGGGCGACGTGGTGCTGGTGACCGGCGCGGCCGGCGCGGTCGGCACGGTGGCCGGGCAGGTCGCCCGGCTGCTCGGCGCCGCCCGGGTGATCGGCACCACCCGCTCGCCCGCCAAGGCGGAGCGGCTGACCGCCGAACTCGGCTACGACGCGGCGCTGGTGCCCGGCAGGCGGCCCTTCGCCGAGCAACTGGCCGCGGCGGCACCGGAGGGCGTCGACGTCGTGCTGGACCTGGTCGGCGGCGAGCAGCTGACCGCCGCCGTGGACGCGGCCCGGCACGGCGCCCGGTTCGCCCTGGTCGGCGCGTTGGACGGCCAGCTCGCACCGGAACGCCGGGGCGGCGACGCACCCGCCGTGATCGACGCCTTCCGGGTCGCCACCCTCGGCCTGAGCCTGCGCGGCTTCACCGTGCTCGACCACCCGGACCTGGAGGCCGAGTGGCGGGAGCGCCTGGCCGGCTGGCTGCGCGCCGGGGAGATCGTCCTGCCCCGGACGCCGGTGGCGGGCATCGACCGGGCCGTCGGAGCGTTGACCGGACTGTTCACCGGGGACACCTTCGGGACGACCGTCGTGGAACTCTGACGACCAGGGAGCGGGCATGCGGATCGGGGACGCGGCAGCGGCGGCGGGCACCACACCCAGGGCGCTGCGCTTCTACGAACAGCGCGGCCTCCTCCGACCGCCCGCCCGCTCCGCCTCCGGCCAGCGCGAGTACGGCCACGCCGAGGTCGCCCGGGTCCGGGTGATCCGCCAACTCCTCGCCACCGGGCTGACGGTGGACGACCTGGCCGGCCGCGCCCACCGCCTCGACCTGCTCGACCAGGACCCGCCGGTGCGCTGCTCCGGCTCCCCCGGTCCCGACACCTTCGCCCCCGTCGTCCACGCCCGGCTGGCCGCCCTGGACGCCGAGATCGCCCGCCTCACGGCGCTGCGCGCCAGGCTCGCCCACCACATCGCCACCAGCGGCGCGGACGTCCCGGCCGGGGACTGACGGACGCCCGGGTCACCGGCCTCCGCAACGGACTCGCCCGGCACCTCGCGACGGGGGTGCGCGAGGTGCCGGGCGAGGGTCCGGGGGTGGGGTCAGGTCGCGTCGGCGGCGAGCCGGGGTTCGGCGGGGGCGGCGGGGGCGTCCTGGTCGGGCCAGCGGATCCGGGTGGCGCAGAGCGAGACGACGGCCGCCGAGGCGGCGACGGCGGCCATGCCCCAGAGCAGGCTGGTGGCGCCGGCGATGAAGCCGATCACGGCGGGGCCGGCCAGCAGGCCGGTGGTGCCCATGGCGGCGACCAGGGAGAGCGCGTCGGGGCCCTGCCGGGCGGCGGCGACGTAGACGCACGGGGTCACCGCGGCCACGCCGAGGCCGACGCAGGCGAACCCGAGCAGGGTCGGGACGACGCCGCCGACCGCCAGGGCGAGGGCCAGTCCGAGGCCGGCCAGCAGGCTGCCGGTGCGCACGATCCGGCCGTCGCCGAAGCGGGTGCGCCAGCCGTCCGCGAAGATCCGGGCGCAGACCATCATCACCGAGACCACCGCGATGCCCATCGGGGCGAGCCCGGCGCCGGCCTGCACGTAGTCCTTGAGGTAGAGCGCCGACCAGTCGTTCATGGCGCCCTCGGTGACGGTGCCGAACACCATCGCCAGGCCCATCCAGAGGGTCACGGCGGTCGGCAGCACGAAGCCGCGGCGCTCCTTCCGCTCCTCCGGCTCGGCGGCCGCGGCCGGGCCGTCCGTCAGCAGCCCCGGCCGGGCGGCCACGACCAGCACCGCGAGCAGCGCGGCGGCCACGCCGAAGTGCGCCGCCAGGGTGCCGGTGACGGAGGTGACGCCCGAGGCCAGCAGGGCGGCGAGCAGCGAGCCGGCGCTGAAGGTGGCGTGCAGCCGGGACATCGTGGTCCGCTCGAAGCGGGCCTCCAGCGCGGCGCCCTGCGCGTTCATCGCGACGTTCAGGGCGCCGACCGCGACGCCGTCGAAGAACAGCACCAGCAGTGTCACCGGATAGTTCGGCACCACCGACAGCGCGAGCAGGACGACACCGAGGGCGAGCGCGGACAGCACCGAGAGCAGGCGGGAGCCGAGCCGCCGCATCAGCACCGCGACCAGGGGGAAGGACACCGCCGCGCCGACCCCGCAGGTCATCAGCAGCAGGCCGATCTGGGCCTCGCCCAGGTCGAGCCTGGCCTTGAGCGCGGGCACCCGGGAGACCCAGGTCGCGTACTGGAATCCGAGGACGAAGAACAGTGCGCCGATGGCCACTTGGGACCGGCGGAAGTCGTCGCGAACGGGGGACATCGGTATCAGCCCACTTCGGCTCTGGAGTGCGGCCCGGGGGTCGGGTCGGTGGGGTGCGGCAGCGGCCGGGACGGGACGGGGTCCAGCGGCATCGCCATGTAGACCGCCCGGGTGCCGTAGCTCTCGGGCAGGTCGATCTCGGGCCGGGCGTGGTAGCCCAGCGTGGTCCACAGCACGTGCGAGCCGCGGACGGCGACCAGCGAGACGCTCCGGTAGCCGGCCGTCCGGGCGGTCTCCTCCAGGTGCCGCAGCATCCGCAGGGACAGGCCCCGACCGCGCAGCTCCTCGGCGACGACCAGGTCGTGCGCGTGCATGTTGGTCGGCCGCTCGCCCGCGCCCGCGCCCGCGCCGTGTCCGTCCTCGCTGCGGGCGAGGTCCGGGCAGCGGAACAGCGGGTACGGCAGGGCGAGCAGGTACCCGCCCACGCCGCCCTGGCCGTCCTGGCCGTCCGGGTGCTCCAGCACGAAGCAGGTGTCCGGCGAGGCGCGGTGCCGGGACCGGAGCGCCTCGCGCCCCTCGGACAGGCCGCTGGCGGCGTAGGCGCGCTCCTCCAGCGCGACCACGGTGTCCCAGTCCTCCTCCCGGAGCAGCCGGATGCGCAGGTCGGTCGGAGCGTCGACGAGGGCGTCGGTCATGCGGTGCCTCCGTGGTGGTCCCGGCCGTCGCCGCCACCGATGCAGGTGTACGGCAGCGGCGCGAAGCCGTTGAACCCGCGGGTGGCGTAGGCCGTGGCGTACGCGCCGCAGGAGTGGATCCAGACCGGGTCGCCGGAGCGGACCGCGCGCGGGACGCGCACCCGGCCGCCGTCTTGGGCGTACGCGTCGTCGCTGTCGCAGGTCGGGCCGGCCACCACGGCGTTGACGAACTGGCCGCCCGGGTGGGCGGGGAACTCCAGCCGGTACTGGAGCTGGTCCATCTCGTACAGGCCGTTGAACTTGCCGCAGCTGAGGTAGAGCCAGTCCTCCCGGGTGCCGTCGAGGCGGTGGCGGGAGGTGAGCCGGGAGACGTGGGCGCGGATCGCGCCGTGGTCGGCGACCAGGTGGCGCCCGGGCTCCAGCAGGAACTCCAGCGGCCCGGCGGTGACGGCGCGCAGCCGTTCCATGCCCTCGCGGATCACCACGAACATCTTGTCCAGCGGCGGGTCGAGCGGGCGCCCGCCCCGGTCGAGGACCCCGAGGGCGGGCAGGCCGCCGCCGAGGTTGATCCGGGTCGGCGTGATCCCGCGCCAGTTGAGCGCCTCCAGCACGGCGGCCAGCGCGTCCACGGCGGCGGTCCAGGCTTCGGCGGTCATCTGCTGGGAGCCGACGTGCACCGACAGGCCGGACGGCACCAGCCCGGCGGTCCGGGCGGCGTCGAGCACCCGCACGGCGTCCTCGGGCGAGCAGCCGAACTTGTGGCTCAGGCCCCACAGGGCGCCCTCGCCGGTGGTCGCGATCCGGCAGAACACCCTTGCGCCGGGGGCGTGTTCGGCGATCGCCGCGACGTCCTCCAGGCTGTCGGTGGCGAAGTCCCGCACGCCCAGCCGGTAGGCCTCGGCGATGTTGCGGTCCGACTTGATGGTGTTGCCGTAGTGGATCAGCTCGGGCGGCACGCCGGTGCGCAGCGCCTGGGCGATCTCCTGCGGGCTCGCCGCGTCGAAGCCGGAGCCGAGCGCGGCGAGGTGCTCCATCACCTCGTCCACCGGGCAGGCCTTCATGGCGAACCGGACGGCCACGCCGGGCAGTTCGGCGCGGAGTGCGGCGTACTGGCGGCCGATGCCGTCGAGGTCGTAGATGATCCGGTCGTCGGTGCCGTCGGCGAGTGCGGCGCGCAGCGCGCCGCGGTCGTGTTCGTCGGCGCGGGGTGGTTCGGTGTGCAGCACGGAGACGGACGGGGCGCGGTGGGCGGGCGGGTGGCCGGCTACGCGGGCGTTGGCGTGGCCGGCGGCCGTACTGGTCTTGCTGGTGGTCTGGCGTATCACGGTGAGCTCCCCGTCCGGCTAGCGCGGCGACCGGTCGGCGGGGGTGGCCTTGGCCGCCCGCACCAGCGGGCCCCACGCGTCGATCAGCGCTGCGAAGTCCTCGATGTCCGCCTGCGCCTCGTCGAGCAGGCGCGCCCGCAGGGGCGCCAGCCGGTCCGCGAAGTCGGCGTACTTCCCGCCGAGCCGCCGGTAGCAGCGGTCGAGTTCGGCGAGCCTGCGGTGGTTCTCCGCGCGGTCCGTCGCGGCGCTGCGACGGGCGGAGTCGGCGATCGCCTCGGGGCGGACGCGGTGCTGCTCGTCCAGCAGGGCGCCGCCGGCGGTCTCCATGTCGGAGTAGACCGGGTAGAGGTAGAGCATGGAGAGCAGGAACTTGGCGTAGCGCAGCTGGTAGGCGGTGAAGCCCGGGCCGGTGCGGCGTTCCGGGGTGTAGTAGTTGACGATGTGGCGGTTGTGGGTGACGCCCGGCAGGGTCGCGTCACGCACCAGGTGGTGCAGGAAGTAGTCGCTGCCGATGGTGTCGGTGGCGGGCGGCAGCGGCACCCGTTCGTACACCTCGTGGTGGAGGCCGATGTTGCACATGTCGATGTGCCAGATGTCGGGCAGGTCGAGCACCGCGCGGTCGGCGGTGAACGGCTCGCTGCCGCCGCCGGTGAAGGAGTCGGCGACGAGTTCGCGCTTCTCCTGCTCGCTCGCCCCGGTGGGCGCCCAGAGCGCGACCACGTCGTGGTAGGCCTCGGGGTCGAGTTCGCGGATCTCGCCGATGTCGACGGAGAGTTCGCCGACGAAGGAGGCGCCGACCAGCGCGACGGGCTTGTCCGCGTGCGCCGGGTCGAGGCGGTTCTCGGTGACGGCGGCGGCCGCGTCGGCGGCCTTCAGGCCGAGCGTGGCCAGCTCGTGTTCGATCGGGAACACCGGTTCGCCGTCGAGCAGTTGGTAGCTGCTGTCGGAGTCGCGGCGGTGCACCGACGCGCAGCCGAGCGCGGCGGCCAGCAGGAACGCCCGGTTGGTGCAGGCGCCGTAGGAGAGGGCGTCGGGCAGCATCAGGCGCAGCAGCCGGTCCGGGTCGGCCGCGCCGGAGCGCTCGACCGCCTCGCACAGGAAGGCGCGTTGGGCGTCCTCGTCCAGGTGGTGGACGACCACGCCCTCGACGGCCGGCAGGGCGGCGAGGGCCGCGGCGTGCCGGGCGCGGGTCGCGGGGTCGGCGGAGTCCAGCACCAGCAGGTGCACCCGGACGCCGAACCGCCGTACGGCGTGGGCGGCTTCGGCGCCGATCGCGGTGATGGTGTCCGCGCACGCGCGGTTGGTGGGCAGGGTCAGGCAGACGTCGCGCATTCCCGCTCCCCCGTGTCCCCGCGTTCGTCGAACGGCTTGCCGCTCCAGGAGCGCAGGCCGAGCAGCTTCTCCCCCAGCTCGGTGAGTTCGGCGGTCCCGTAGCGCTGCGCCTCGGGCCGGTCGGCGTCGCCGACCAGCGTGCGGTTCCAGTCCGGCGTGCCGAGCGTGCGCCAGGACTCCACCCGGGAGCGGCGCAGCTTCTCGGACTCCTCCAGCGCGGGCATCATCGACAGGTACTGCACCGCGCGCACCCCGCCCGCGGAGGTGTTGGGCGCCACGCCGTGGGCGAGCAGGCCGTTCCAGATCAGCAGGTCACCGGCCTTCAACTCGGGCCGGACGACCGGGTACTCGGCGCGGTCGACGTCCGGGCGGATCGGGTCGCGGTCGGCCGGCTGGGCGGCCTGCCACTGGTTGAAGCGGCGGAACAGCTCCGGGTCGCACTGGAAGCCGCCGTGGTCGGGGGCGGTGTCGTTGAGCGCGATGATGCCCTGGACGCGCTGCGGCAGCACGCCCCGGGTGGTGTCGACGTCCCAGTGCAGCTCGATGTCGAAGCCGCGGTCGGTGGGCTCGATCAGCGCGCGGTCGCGGTTGCGGACGTTCGGCGGGTTGAGGTTGAGCCGGTCGAGGGTGACCCAGAGCTCCTCGCAGTCCCACACGTCGACGAAGGCGTCGTAGACGCGCTGCGCCTGGCGGCTGTCCCAGATGAGCTGGTGGTGGTAGGCCTCGACGAAGCCGTAGATGTGCAGGTGCCGGTCGAGTTCGTCGCGGTAGTCGCGCTCGCGGTACCAGTCCTCGGGGCGGTCCGGCGACAGGCCCTGGAACTCCCAGGCGAAGTCGAGCAGTCGGCGCGCGGCCTCGGCCGGGATCGCCTGCTTCACCACCACGTAGCCGTAGTCCTGCCAGAAGGCGTGGTCCTCCTCGGAGAGCACGCGCAGCGGGTGCGTCTTGCGGACCTCGCGCAGTGCGGTCGGGGCGAGGTAGCTCTCGGTGTCGGCGCTGAAGTAGGGGCGCTCCGACGCGGCCCGGTACAGGTATTCCCCCGCGGGTCCGTCGGAGTGTGGGGCAGGGCTCGGCATGGGCAGTCACTCCATGGTTCGTAGTCGACGCAGCGCTTCCTCGTACGCCAGGTGCGGGCACGGCGAGTCGGCGGCCGGTCACCGGCCGCAACGGGAATTCGAGCGCGGACCGGAAGGCCGTCCGCACACGGCCCTTCTCCCCTCGGCCCGCGGGCGCGGAACAGCGCCACGTCAGGGGGTCAACTCGTCCGTCCGGCAAGGCCGCTCACCCTGCATCAGCCATTGCCGAACCGCGCTCCCCATACGTTGGACTAGACCAACTAATGGTGTCAACCCTTTCCCGCGGGTTACCGATTGGGAAATCAACGCAGCTCACGGCGCCTCTCGGGGTTCGCTTTATGTTTCGGAGGCTGACATAAGCGCGGGTATGTTTCCGGAATTGACATAAGCGCGAACGGTGAACCGTCCGGGTCCGCCGTACGTTGGGCACATGGCACGCGCGTTGACGGCTCCCCCGTGGCTGACCGAGGGCCTGCGCCCCCGGTCCGCACCGGTCCCCTGGGCGGCGGCGGCCCGCGCCTCCGTCGCGCTCGCCGCCCCGCTCGCGGTGGGCACCGCCACCGGACGGCCCGGCTACGGCGCGCTGGTGTCGATGGGCGCGCTGTCCGGAGTCATCGGGGACACCGCCGACGCCTACCGGATGCGGGTGTTCAACATCGCCGTGCCCCAGCTCTTCGGCGCCCTCGGGATGCTGTTCGGCACCCTGGTGTTCGGCACCGGCTGGACGGCCGTCGTGACGGTGACCGTCGTCGCGCTGGTCTCCGGCATGATCTCCTCGATCGGCGCGGTCGCCTCCGTCTCCGGACTGCTCCTGCTGCTCAACGCGGTGGTCGGGGCCGGCCTGCCGCTGCCCTCCCCGTGGTGGCTGCCGCCCGCCCTGCTGCTGCTCGGCGGCCTGGTGGTGCTCACCCTGACCCTGCTCGCCTGGCCGCTGCGGCTGGGCGTCCCCGAGCGGGCGGTGGTGGCCGGCACCTACCGGGCGGCCGCCGACCTGCTGGAGGCCGCCGGCACACCGGAGTACGACGGCCGCCGCCACGCGCTCACCCAGTCGCTCAACCAGTCCTACGACCTGCTGCTCGCCCGGCGCGCCCGCCGGCACGGCCGCTCACCCACCCTGGCGCGGCTGCTCGCCCAGCTCAACGCGCTGATCCCGGTGGTCGAGGCGGCCCCCGCGGCCCAGCTGCGCCCGCCCGAGTTCGGCCCGCTGCCGGCCGACTACCCGGCCGCCGTCCGCGCGCTCGCCGACGCCGTCGAGCGGGACCGCGCCGGCCCGGCGCCGCCCCTCGCCCTGCCGAGCCCCGCCGGGCCGTCCACCCGCGCCCTGGTCGAGGCGATCGAGCACGCCGCCACCGTGGCGTACGAGGCCTCGCCCGACCCGTACGCCGCCGACGACCGGCTCGGCCGGCCGGCCCGCCTCGCGGTGCGGGCCCGGCGGGCGGCCAGGGCGCTGCTGCTGTCCGGCGCGTCCTGGCGGTACGGGCTGCGGCTGGCGCTGTGCATCGGGCTGGCGCAGGTGCTGGTCTCGGTGATCGCGGTGCCCCGCTCGTACTGGGTGGCGCTGACCGTGACCTTCGTGATGAAGCCCGACTTCGGCTCGGTGTTCTCCCGCGCGGTGCTGCGCGCGTTCGGCACCGCGGCCGGGCTGCTGATCGCCATCCCGGTCCTGGCCGAGGTGCCGCACGGCTGGTGGGACGTCCCCGTGATGGCGGTGCTGGCGACGCTGATCCCGGTGCTCTCCGCCAAGGGGTACGCCTTCCAGACCGCGGCCATCACCCCGGTCATCCTGCTGCTCTCCGACCTGCTCAACCACCAGGGCTTCCACCTGGTGCTGCCCCGGCTCTACGACTCGCTGATCGGCTGCGGGATCTCCCTGCTGGCCGGCTACCTGCTGTGGCCGGAGTCCTGGCACACCCGGATCGGCGACCGCCTCGCCGACGCCGTCCAGGACACCGCCTCGTACGTGTCGCTGGCCTTCGCCACCGGCCCCGGACCGGACGAACCGGCCGCCCGCGCCCGCTACCGGCGGCGGCTCTACCGGGACCTGTCCGCCGTGCGCAGCGAGTTCCAGCGGGCCCTCACCGAGCCGCCGCCGGTCGGGGCCCGGGCGCGGGCGTGGTGGCCGGTGGTGATCGCGGTCGAGCGGATCGTGGACACCACCACCGCCACCCGGGTGCGGATCGAGCACGGCGCGCCGGTGCCGACCACCGCCGAGGTCGCCGCCGTCACCCGGGAGCTGGCCGACCTGGCCGAGGCGCTGCGCACCGGCGAGCGGCTGCCGGAGGCGCGGCCGGACGCGCTGTCGCCGGACTGCGCGCTCGCCCGGCTGCACCACGAGGTGCGCGCGGCCCGGGCGGTGGCGGCGCCGCTGCCCTGAGCACCGCTACCCGGAGCACCGGGGTCCAGAGCGCCGCTGCCCTGAGCGCGACGGCCCTGAACGCCGTCGCCGAACGGCCGACCGGGCCCGGACCGGCCCGCTCAGTCCTGGATCCGCCGCCAGGGCCGGTCCGCCTCCAGCGCGAAGGCCAGCTCCAGCAGCAGCCGCTCCTGCCCGTGCGCCGCCGACAGGTGCACCCCGACCGGCAGCCCGCCGGGCGCGGAGCCCGCCGGCAGGGCGATGCCCGGGCCGCCGGCCACGTTGTTGACCGGGGTGAAGGCCACGTAGCGCGTCAGCCGGTCCATCAGCTCGTCGAAGTCCACGTTCGGGCTCAGGTGCCCGATCGGCGGGGTGGTGTGGGCGAGCACCGGGGAGAGGATCACGTCGTGGGTGCGGAAGATCCGCGCGTACACGCCCTCGGCCCGGCGCAGCCGCCGCAGCACGCCGGGGGTCCGCGGGAACTCGGCCTGGAACCGGCGGCGCAGCCCGGTGGTCAGGCCGTCCAGCCTCCCGGCCCGGAAGCCCGGGTCGATCAGCAGCCGGCCGGTGGCCGCGACGGCCCAGGCGATGTAGCCCCAGTAGCTGACGAAGTCGCGGGAGAACTCCTCGCCGAAGGGCAGTGCGGCGGGCTCGACCAGGTGGCCCATCGCCTCCAGCCGGGCGGCGGTCTCCTCGACCACCCGCCGGGTCGGCCCGTCGGTCCTGGCGGTCGGCGAGTCCACCACCAGGCCGATCCGCAGCCGCCGCTCGCCGGGCCCTTCGACCAGGCCGAGCGGGGGCAGCGCGGGGTTGCTCCGGTGCCGCTCGGCGGCGGCGAGGAAGGCGGCGGTGTCGCGCACCGAGCGGGTCAGCACGCCGTCGGTGACCAGGTCGATCGGCAGTTTGCCGCTCTGGGCGTTGGTGACCAGCCGGCCCCGGGTGGGCTTGAGGCCGACCAGCCCGCAGCAGGCCGCCGGGATGCGGATCGAGCCGCCGCCGTCGTTGGCGTGGGCGATCGGCACCACGCCGGAGGCCACCAGGGCGGCCGCGCCGCCCGAGGAGGCGCCGGCCGAGTGCGAGGGCTTCCACGGGTTGCGCACCGGCTGGGCGGTGGCGAACTCGGTGGAGGCGTTGAGGCCGAACTCGGGCAGCCGGGTCTTGCCGAGGACGGCCAGGCCGGTGGCGAGGAACTGGTCGGTGAAGCGCGCGTTGCGGCGGGCCGGGCGGGCGGGGAAGGCCTCGCTGCCCATCCCGGTCGGCAGGCCGCGCAGGTCCACGTTGTCCTTGAGGTAGGTCGGCACGCCCCAGAGCGGACCGCCGATGCCCTCCCGGCTGATCCGCGGCCTGTCGTACGAAGCGTGGGCGACGGGCAGCAGCGCGCCGTCCACCCGGGCGGCCCGGTCGACGGCCGCGCCGACCAGCTCCCGGGGGTTGACCGTACCGGCCCGGACCAGCGCGGCGAGCGCCACCGCATCGTGGGCGCCCAGGGCGTCGTCGGCGAACGCGTGGACCCGCTCGTCGGTCATCCGAACCCCCCACTCCCCGCCGGACGTTCCGCCGTCCGACCATCGCACCGGCTGCTCGTACCTGCCCGGTTCTACTGACCGGTAATCTCACTGGGCTCCGAGTGTAGGCCCACCCGGCGACGCCCGACGGCCCGGGGTGCCCGCTCACAGGCGGACGAGCCGTCAAGGCAGCGAGGGCGCACGATCGTTCGCCCCGCGCCCCCGCGTTCACCCCGTCCGCCGGTCCACGATCGTTTCGCCGCACACCGCCGGGAAAGATCACGTTCGCGATTCGTCCCGGTCCTCCCGCCCCAACCAAGGTGACGCCCGTGCCGACCCCGTTCTTCCCGACCACCCGGTTCACCGCGGCCACCGCCCCCGGCGGCCTCCCGCTGCTCGGCCACGCCCCCGCCCTCCTCCACCACCCCCACGAGTTCGTCGCCGGCCTGCCCGCCCACGGCGACCTCGTCCGGCTGCGGCTCGGCCCGCTCCGCGCGTACGTGGTCTGCCACCCCGAGCTGGTCCGCCGGATGCTCACCGACGACCAGACCTTCGACAAGGGCGGGCCCCTCCTCGACAAGGCCCGGGAGGTCTTCGGCAACGGCCTCGCCACCTGCCCCGCCGCCGCCCACCGGCGCCAACGGCGCATGCTCCAGCCCGCGTTCCACCGCGACCGGCTGCCCGGCTACGCCGCGCTGATGATCGAGGAGATCGCCGGCGCCACCGCCCGCTGGCACGACGGCGACGTGATCGACGTCCCCGCCGCGATGTACCGCCTCTCCACCGCCGTCACCGCCCGCTGCCTGTTCGCCGCGCACGAGCGGGCCGGCTCGCTGCCGGTGCACCGGAGCATGGACGTGGTGACCCGCGGCGTCGGCCGGCGGCTGATGCTGCCGCTGCCCGGCGCCGACCGCCTCCCCACCCCCGGCAACCGCCGCTTCCGCCGCGCCCAGCAGGACCTGCGGGAGATCACCCGGCGGCTGATCGCCGAGCACCGCGCCACCGGCACCGACCGGCACGACCTGCTCTCCACGCTCCTCGCCGCCACGGACGAGGACGGCCGGGGCCTGTCCGACACCGAGGTCCACGAGCAGGTGGTCACCTTCCTGCTGGCCGGCATGGAGACCACCGCCGCCACCCTCTCCTGGGCCTGGACACTGCTCGCCGCCAACCCGGCCGTCCGGACCCGCCTGCACGCCGAGCTCGACACCGTCCTGGACGGCCGGCCCGCCCGCCACGAGGACCTGCCCTCCCTGCCGCTCACCGCCCGGATCGTCAGCGAGACCCTGCGGATCTACCCGCCGCCGTGGATCCTCAGCCGCACCGCCACCACCGACACCGAGCTCGGCGGCCACCGCGTCCCGGCCGGCGCCACCCTGCTGTACAGCCCGTACCTGCTGCACCGCCGGCCCGACCTGTTCCCCCGCCCCGACCGCTTCGACCCCGACCGCTGGCTCACCACCGCCCGCCCCGCCCCCGGCACCTACGCGCCCTTCGGCCTCGGCGCCCGCCGCTGCATCGGCGACGCCTTCGGCACCACCGAGGCCGTCCTCGCCATCGCCACCATCGCCGCCCGCTGGACCATCGCCCCCACCCCCGGCCGGCCCGTCCGCCCCGTCCGCGGCTCCTCCCTCGTGCCCCGGCCCTTCACCGCGACGCTGACCCGCCGGGTCCGCTGACCGGATCCCCACCAGGCTTCGGTACTGTCCCGGCAGGGCCGGCCGCACGGGCGCCGGCCGCGGACCACACCGCTCGACCGGGACACCACCAGACCATGAACGCACCCACCCCATCGGGGCTCCTGACCGGGCTGCTCCGCGCCGTCCGGACGTACCCGCGCCGCTCGCCGCTGACCTTCGGCTACGTCCTCCTGCTCCTGCTCGGGAACGTCTGCGTCGGGAACCTGCTCGCCGAGGACCGGGCGGACGCGCTCCGCGACCACATCAGCACCAACCTCGACAACCTCCACGACCACCCGGTCACCGCCCTTTTCGGCAGCGCGCTGCTGTTCGACGGCACCCTCACCGAGATCCTCTCCACCGGCTTCGGCGGCACCCTGATCACCCTCGGCCTCGGCATCGGCTGCTGCCTCGCCTGGACCGAGCGCCGCTTCGGCAGCCCGCGCGCCGCCGCCGTCCTCCTCGGCGGGCACATCGGCGCCACCCTGCTCACCGCCGCGGTGATCGTGTTCGCCCTGCGGCACGGCTGGTACCCGGAGAGCGTGCGCCAGGCCTCGGACTACGGCATCAGCTACGGCGCCCAGACCGTCCTCGCCCTCGCCGTCCTCGCCCTGCCCCGCTGGGCCCGGCTGCCCTGGGCCGCCTTCGTCCTCGCCTGGCCGCTCTCCGGCGACGGCGAATGGCCCGGCCCCCTCCCGCCCTTCACCGCCGTCGGCCACCTGCTCTCCGCCGCCCTCGGCTTCGCCCTGGCCGCCGCCGTGGCCCTCACCGCCGCCCGCCGCCGGCGCGCCGAAACCCTTGCCCCGGCGCCGGCCGACCGGTGATCATGCCCGGATGACCAGGAGTGCGAAGACCCCCTTCCACAGCCCCCGCTCCTTCCAGCTCTGGCACTACGGCATCGGCCACAAGGAACTGGTGCTGCGCAGCCAGGCGGGCGGGCAGGAGCCGGAGACCCTCGACATCGTCTTCGAGACGGTGCGGGCGATGAAGCTCCACACCCACTACCCCACGCTGACGATCCGTTCCGCCACCCCCGAGGAGCGCAAGAGCATCCGGGAGTTCTCCGACGGCGGCCCGGGCGAGCTCTCCGGCGCGGGGCACTACTACCTGGTCCTGGAGTCGGAGCGGGACCCGGCCTTCGTGGTGTGCCGCCGGGTCGAGGCCTACGCCCGGCCCGGTGCGGAGGCCGACTACCGCATCACGGCGTCGACCGGGCGCCTGGTCTGGGCCGGCAGCCGGGCCTGAACCCGCGCCCGGGCCCGGCTCTGAGCCTGGACCCGTGCCCGAGCGCGAGCCCGCGTCAGCCCGGCGGGCGCCGGTCGGCGGCGATCGCGGTGAGCAGCCGCTCGATCTCCGCCAGCCGGCGCCGCAGGTCCTCGACGTCGGCGCGGGTGGCGCTCTGCTCGCCGTGCTTGAGGGCCACCAGCAGCTGCCCGTCCGGCTCCAGCCGGGCGCGGGCGACGTCGCCGACCTTGTCGCCGTTCTGGATCCGGATGGCGTGCTCCAGCTCGGACGGGCGCAGCGCCAGGCTGTGCAGCGCGCCCTCGACCAGCTTGCCGTCCTTCACCACGGTGGTGGGCCTGCCCTCCAGGAGCCGGGCGGCCTTCGGGTCGCGGGCGAGCCAGCGGGTGACGCCGGCGTTCACCGCGACCAGCGTGACCGCCCCGATCGCGCCGCCGAGCAGGCTGTTGTCGTTGCCGATGATGGCGTTCTGCACCACGTTGGAGAGCAGGAAGACGACCACCATGTCGAAGGTGTTCAGCCCCGCCAGCCCGCGTTTCCCGGCCAGCCGGAACAGCACCAGGATCAGCACGTAGACGGCGACCGTACGGAGGACCTTCTCCACGATCGGAATCTGGACGGCCATCAGGTCGTGCCACACTGCCCCGCTCCTCCCGCTCGACCACAAGCGAACGGGGCAGACGCTACGCCACGGTCACCGCTTGGGCCTGCCGCGCCGGGCCGCCGCGCCCCGCCCGCCGGCCTTGGCACCCCCGGCCTTCGGCGCCCCCGCGCGCTGTCCGCCGGACTTCTGCCCGCCCGCCTTCTGGCCACCCGCCTTCTGCGCGCCGCCCTTCTGCCCGCCGGACTTCTGCGGCTGCGGCTTGCCCCGGCCGGCCGCCGCCTTCTTCGGCTGCGCCTCGGGCGCCGCCTGCCCGGCCCCGCGCCCGCGCGAGCTGTTGACCGTACGGCCGCGGACGATCCCGATGAACTCCTCCACCAGGTCCGTCGTCCGCTCCTGCGGCCAGGCCAGCGCCACCTGGGACTGCGGCGCCTCCACCACCGGCCGGTAGGTGAGGTCCCGGCGGTGGTGCAGCCGGGCCAGCGACTGCGGCACCAGGAGCACGCCGACGTTCGCGGCGACCAGCTCGATCGCGTCCTCCGTGCTGTCCGGACGCGCGATGGCGGGCCGCCCGGGCAGGGTGTCGGCGGTGAAGCCGAGGGTGTCGTCGAGCGGGTGGAAGACCACCTCCTCGGCCAGGTCGTCCAGCGCGACCTCCTCGGCGGCGGCGAGCCAGTGGTCCTTGGGGAAGACCACGACGGTGGTCTCGCTGTAGAGCGGGATCGCGCTCAGCACGTCCTTGTCGACCGGCAGCCGGACCAGCCCGGCGTCCGCGCCGCCCTCGCGCAGCGTGCGCTCGCCGTCGCCGAACGGGACCGCGAGGAGGTCCAGCGGCACGTCCGGGAGCCGCTCGCTCCAGACCCGGACCCATTTGCCGGGGGTCACGCCCGGGACGTACACGAGCCGGAAGGACGGGTTCACCTGCATGTCTGTCACAAGGCAAGGCTACCGACCGTGACCGGGAGCGCCCGCGCACTCCCTTACCCTTGTCACCATGACATCGCTCAAGCAGAAGACCAGCCAGACCATGAAGCCGGCCACCGCGGCCAAGAAGCTGGGGATCTACCTCGACGCGGCGCCGACCGGCTTCCAGGAGGGCGTGGTCTCCCGCGAGGAGCTCAGCGCGCTGCAGGCCGAGCCGCCGCAGTGGCTCCAGGACCTGCGCAAGAACGGCCCGCACCCGCGCCCGGTGGTCGCCGCCAAGCTCGGCATCTCCATCTCCGGCCTGGCCCGCGGCGGCGTGACCGAGGCGCTCACCACCGAGCAGATCGAGGCGGTCAAGGCCGAGAACCCGCTCTGGCTCCAGCACGAGCGCGCCAACCAGGTGGACGTCCGCAAGGAGACCGCCCGGATCAAGGAGAAGCACGAGAAGGAGGCCGCCGCCCAGGCCGCCAAGGAGGGCAAGGCCGCCAAGGCCCGCTGACCCGTCCTCCCCCGCCCGGCACGGCGG
>NZ_JBHUAL010000011.1:0-8744 GCF_042789775.1 Kitasatospora sp. NPDC056800
GACGAGGGCGGGCCGGGACGCCCGGCCCGCCCTCGCGTCGCGCTCACTCCGAATCGGGGTGCGCGGCCTGTCCCTGGAGGTGGCGGTGATCACCTTCGGGGGTGGGGGTGGGGGGAAAGCGCAGGTCGGGGGCTCGGGTGGGGAGGGTGGGGGAGGGACCGGCGGTCGGGGCGCGGGCGGGCGAAGCTACCATGTGGGCAACACCCTCAGCTCGAAAGATGGACTTGTGACTGTCAACGACGACGTGTTCACGGACTGGAAGAACCGCGAGGAGATCGCGGAGTCGATGATCCCGATCATCGGGCGGCTGCACCGGGAGCGGGACGTCACCGTTCTGCTCCACAGCCGGTCCCTGGTGAACAAGTCGGTGGTCAGCATCCTCAAGACGCACCGCTTCGCCCGGCAGATAGCCGGCGAGGAGCTCTCGGTCACCGAGACGATGCCGTTCCTTGAGGCCCTGACCGCCCTGGACCTCGGCCCCTCGCAGATCGACCTCGGCATGCTCGCCGCGACGTACAAGGCGGACGACCGCGGCCTGTCGGTGGCGGAGTTCACCGCCCAGGCCGTCGTCGGCGCCACCGGTGAGAACAAGCTGGAGCGCCGGTCCGGGCAGGACGTCGTGCTGTACGGGTTCGGCCGCATCGGCCGGCTGGTCGCCCGGCTGCTGGTCGAGAAGGCCTCGGGCAACGGCCTGCGGCTGAAGGCGATCGTCGTCCGCAACAGCGGCGGCGACGACCTGGTCAAGCGCGCCTCGCTGCTGCGCCGTGACTCCATCCACGGCCAGTTCCAGGGCACGATCACCGTCGACGAGGCGAACAACAAGATCATCGCCAACGGCAACGAGATCACGGTGATCTACTCCGACGACCCGACCACGGTCGACTACACGGAGTACGGGATCAAGGACGCGATCCTGATCGACAACACCGGCCGCTGGCGCGACCGCGAGGGCCTGTCGAAGCACCTGCGCCCCGGTATCGCCAAGGTCGTGCTGACCGCGCCGGGCAAGGGCGACGTCCCGAACATCGTGCACGGCGTGAACCACGACACGATCAAGCCGGACGAGCAGATCCTGTCCTGCGCCTCGTGCACCACCAACGCCATCGTCCCGCCGCTGAAGGCGATGGAGGACGAGTACGGCGTGGTCCGCGGCCACGTGGAGACCGTCCACTCGTTCACCAACGACCAGAACCTGCTGGACAACTACCACAAGGCCGACCGCCGCGGCCGCTCGGCGCCGCTGAACATGGTGATCACCGAGACCGGGGCCGCCTCGGCCGTCGCCAAGGCCCTGCCGGACCTCCAGGCGAAGATCACCGGCAGCTCGATCCGCGTCCCGGTGCCGGACGTCTCCATCGCGATCCTCAACCTCCAGCTGAAGCGGGAGACCAACCGCGAGGACGTCCTGGAGTACCTGCGGAACGTCTCGCTGACCTCGCCGCTGAAGCGCCAGATCGACTTCACCGACTCGCCCGACGCCGTCTCCAGCGACTTCATCGGCTCGCGCCACGCCTCGATCGTGGACGCCGGCGCGACCAAGGTCGAGGGCGACAACGCGATCCTCTACCTGTGGTACGACAACGAGTTCGGCTACTCGTGCCAGGTGATCCGGGTCGTCCAGTACATCTCGGGCGTCGAGTACCCGACCTACCCGGTTCCGGCGGTCTGATCCACCGGTAGGGCAGGACGACGGAGCAGTACGGCGGGGCGGTGACCGACAGGTCGCCGCCCCGTCGGCGTTCGCGGGCGGGGCGGTCGCTATCTTGAGGGATCACTGACAGGACTGGGGAGGGTGATCGGGATGGGTGGTCGGCGGGTGCTCGCCGCGGTGGCGGCGGCCGGGGTGCTGACGGGCGTGCTGACGGGGTGCTCCTCCGGGGGGTCTTCGAAGGGCGCGGGCGGGGCGGCCGCGGGTTCGACCGCGGCTCCGTCCGCGTCGGGTCCGGCCGCGACGGGAGCGGCGACCGGTACGGCGGGGGCGTCCGCGTCCGCGCCGGCGGCCGCCGACACCCCCGGGGCGGCTTCGGCGCCGGCCTCCGCACCGGCCCCGGCCGCTGCCGAGGCCCCGCACGCGGACCTGGAGGCGGCGCTGCTGGACGACAAGGTGGTCGGCCAGGTGCTGCCGGACGCGAAGGCGATGACCGGGTGGGAGGAGGAGAAGCGGAAGGTCGACACCGCCGACCACCAGGTCACCTGTGCCGGTGCCGCCGCGGCCTCCTGCGCCGGCAAGCCGCTGAGCGGGTCGGTCCGGTTCTCCTCGGGCGACGTGGTCGTCCGCTTCCTGGTGGACACCCTGCCCAGCCGGGACGCGGCGGCGCAGCGGCTGAAGGAGAACTACGCCTCGTACTCCGCCGGGCCGTTCAAGAAGGTCGACACCCCGGCGCTGGGCAGCGAGAGCCAGGCCTTCCAGGGGCCGCTGGCCGAGGGCGAGGGCGTCGGCATCGTGGTGCGCTCGGGCACCGTGGTGGCGAGCGTCACCAGCGAGGGCGGTCCGGTGGACGTGCCCGCGACGCGGAGGTTCGCGGTGATGCTGGTGAACCGGATCGAGCAGGCGCAGGCCGGGAAGACGCCGGACGCCGGGCTCGGCGCGGCCTGACGGAACCCCCTCGCCGGGCGGGCAGGGCGCTGGGCTGGGCAAACGGATGTCAGTCGACCGTGATATGTACTTTTCCCGTGGCCGCTGTGCGGTCGTGCGAAAGATACCGATGACGTTCGAGGGGGCCAGACATGCCGCTGTTCCGACGCCGCTCCGGCGGGGAGGGCGCGGAGGACCGGGCCGAGCGGCGCGGGTTCGGGTTCGGCCGCCGGGGAGCCGGAGCACCCGCGCCGGCCGGCGGCGGCGAGCCGCGGCTCGACCCGGCGTACGGGGACGAGTCGCTGCGCCTGATGCTCCGGCAGGCCTCCGCCGGGGACTGGGCCGCGCTGCGCCCCGCGCTGGCCGCCGCCCAGGGCGAGGAGCTGACCTTCCTCGTCGGGGCGATATCCGACGTGCCCCGGGTCGAGCAGTGGACGTCCCGCGCGCTGGCCGACGCCTCGGACGACACGCTGCTGCTGTTGCTGTCCGGCGCCCGGCAGATCGCCTGGGGCTGGGAGGCCCGGACGGGCGCCCGGGCCAAGGACGTCACCGAGGAGCGCTGGAAGGCGTTCCACGAGCGGCTGGACACCGCCGAGGAGCAGCTGCTGGAGGTCGCCGAGCGCGAGCCGTCCTGGCACGCCCCCTGGCGGTTCCTGCAGACCAGCGCCCTCGGGGCCTCGCTCGGCCCGGAGGTCGCCACCTGCCGCTTCGAGGCCGCGGTGCGCCGGGCGCCCGGGAGCTCCGCCTCGCACTGGGTCAGGCTGCAGCAGCTGAGCGCCAAGTGGGGCGGTTCGCACGAGGAGATGCACGCGTTCGCCCGCTCGACGATGCTCGCCGCCCCGGAGGGCAGCCACCTCGGCGAGCTGGTCGCGGTCGCGCACCTGGAGCACTGGCTGGCCCTCCCGGACGGCGAGGACCGCGCCTACCTGGCCAGTCCGGCCGTGGTGGCCGGGCTGCAGGAGGCGGCCTTCCGGTCCGTCCTGCACCCGGCCTTCGAGCCGGTGCGCGGCTGGCAGGGCTCCTTCAACACCTTCGCGATGGCCTTCTCCCTCGCCGACCAGCCCAAGACCGCGCGCCTGCTGTTCGAGGCGCTGGACGGCCTCGTGACCAAGGCGCCCTGGCACTACCTGTCGGGCGATCCGGTCAAGGCCTTCCGCGCCCACCGCGACCGCTGCACCTCGTACTGGCGCTGACGCGCACCCGGCGCCGAGTCGTACGGGCGCCGCCGCCGACCCGCATCCCACCACCGTCATCCACCCCGCGATCGAAAGAGCCTCCGGTGTCCCCTACCGACAACCCGACGAGTGCGCACACCTTCCAGGTGGACCTGCGCGGCCTGGTGGACCTGCTCTCCCACCACCTCTACTCCAGCCCGCGGGTCTACCTGCGCGAGCTGCTGCAGAACGCCGTGGACGCGATCTCCGCCCGCCGCGCCCTCGACCCCGGGGCGCCGGCCAGGATCACCGTCCGGGCCGACGACGAGCTGTCCGTCACCGACACCGGCATCGGCCTGACCGAGCAGGACGTCCACACCTTCCTCGCCACCATCGGCCGCAGCTCCAAGCGCGACGCCGACGGCCGGCTCGACGGCGCCGGGCTGGCCCGGGCCCGCGGCGACTTCATCGGCCAGTTCGGCATCGGCCTGCTCGCCTGCTTCGTGGTCGCCGACGAGATCACCGTGGTCACCCGCTCCGCCGCCACCCCGGACGCCCCGGCGATCGAGTGGCGCGGCAGCTCCGACGGCAGCTACACCATCCGCACCCTGCCCGCCTCGGCCAAGCCCGAGCCGGGCACCACCGTCACGCTGGTCCCGCGCGCCGACGCCGCCGAGTGGACCCGCGCCGGCCGGGTCCTCGCCCTCGCCCGGGACTTCGGCAGCCTGCTGCGCCACGACGTCACGGTGGTCGACGGCAACGGAACCGAGCACCGGGTCAACCGCACCCCGCCGTGGGCCGAGCGCCACGCCTCCCCGCTGGCCAGGCGTGACGCGCTCGCCGAGTACTGCCGCGCCGCCTTCGACTTCACCCCGCTCGACACCATCGAGCTGGACCTGCCGCTGGTCGGCCTGCGCGGTGTCGCGTACGTCCTGCCGGACGCCGCCCCGCCCTCGCGCCGCAACGGCCACCGGGTGCACCTCAAGGGCATGCTGCTCTCCGACCAGGCCGACGAACTGCTGCCGGACTGGGCGTTCTTCGTCCGCTGCGTGGTCGACACCGACGGGCTGCGCCCCACCGCCTCCCGCGAGGGCCTGTACGCCGACGAGACGCTGGCCGCCGTGCGGGACGCGCTCGGCGCCCGGATCCGCGACTGGCTGACCGGCCTGTCCGCGAGCGACCCGGCGCTGCTGCACCGCTTCCTGTCCGTCCACCACCTGGCCGTCAAGGAACTCGCCCGCTACGACGACGAGTTGCTGCGGATGATGCTGCCGTGGCTGCCGTTCGAGACCACCGACGGCAACGTCACCCTGGACGAGTTCGCCCGCAGCCACCCGGCGGTGCTGGTGACCAGGACGGTCGAGGAGTTCCGCCAGGTCGCCCCGATCGCCGGCGCCGCCGGGCTCGGCGTGGTCAACGGCGGCTACACCTACGACCACGACCTGGTGCACCGGCTGCCCGAGATCCGCCCCGGCGTCTCCGTCTCCGACCTCGACCCGGGCACCGTCACCGCGCACCTGGACACCGTCGACCCGGCCGCCGAGCTGGCCGCCAACGCCTTCCTGGCGATCGCCCGCGAGGTGGTCGGCCGGTTCGACTGCGACGTCGCGCTGCGCAGCTTCCACCCCACCAACGCGCCGGCCCTGCTGCTCGACAACCGGGAGGCCCGGCACGAGCGCACCCGGGCCCAACTCGCCGACGAGGCCGACGGGTTGTGGGCGGACATCCTCGGCTCGCTGCGCGCCGAGGCGCCCCGCGCCCAGCTGGTGCTCAACCACCTCAACCCGCTGGTGCGCCGCGCCGCCACCGTTACCAGCCGCGAGCTGGCCGTCACCGCCGTCGAGGCGCTGTACGGGCAGGCCGTGCTGATGACCCGCCGCCCGCTCAAGGCCAGCGAGTCCGCGCTGCTCAACCGCTCGTTCATCAGCCTGCTCGACCACGCCATGCTCGGCCACGAGGCCGGCGGGGCGGGCGGGTCGAACGGGTCGAACGGGTCGAACGAGGCGGGCGGGGCGGCGTGATGCTGGACACCCCCGACGCGGTGATGGCCGCGCTGCGCGAGAACGACGCCCGCCCGTACGGCCGGACCAGGACCGTCACCGCCGAGGAACTCGTCGACGCCGCCGAGCAGTTCGACGACACCGGCGTCCTCTCGATGGCCCTGCTGGAGCTGATGGAGGCCTACGAGTACGACGGCGAGCGCGGCAAGGGCCCGGTCGTCTTCGCCCGCGTCCTCAGGCTCTGGGACACCGACCCGGACGGCTTCGGCGAGTGGGCCCGGCAGCAGGTGCTCTGGCGCTTCAAGTGGGTCGCCGACACGCTCAAGGACAACCCGGACGTCCCGCTCGCGGCGGTGCGGCGCTGGCACACCGAGCTGCGCGACCGCTACCGCGCGGCCGGCCAGGACCTCCAGCCGTACTACGCCCAGCGCTACCACCTGGCCGCGCACACCGGTATCGACGTGCAGGACGCCTACGAGCTGTGGGCGGCCCGCCCGCGCGCCGAGCTGAGCGACTGCCACGCCTGCGAGACCCGCGCCCGCGCCCGGCACCACCTCGCCGCCGGGGACGACGCCCGGGCCCTGGAGGCGCTCGCCCCGGTGCTGGACGGCCGGAGCGGCTGCGAGCAGGAGCCCCACCTCAGCCAGGCCGCGGCGCTGCTCGCGCAGCTGCGCCAGGGCCGGTCGGACGAGGCCCGCTCGGGCCACCTCGCCGGCTACCGCCACGCCCGCGGCAAGGCCTCGATGCTGAACGCCGTCGGCCTGCACATCGAGTTCTGCGCGCTGTCCGGCAACGAGCCGCGCGGCCTGGAGCTGCTCGCCGAGAACCGCGCCCTGTTCGCGGTCACCGGCGACCCGGCCGCCCGGCTGGACTTCCTGACCGGAGCCGAGGTGCTGGTCGCCCGGCTCGCGCGGGCCGGCCACGGCGAGCTGGCGGTCAGCGGCCCGGCCGGCACCGCCTGGACGGTGGACTCCCTGCTCGCCCACCTGCGCGCCGAGGGCGACGCGCTGGCCGGCCGCTTCGACGCCCGCAACGGCACCGACGCGGTCGGCGCCGGGCGGCGCGCCCGGCTGGCCGTGGAGCCGCTGCTCGCCGAACCGCTGGCGCTGGGCGTGCGGGCCGCCGCCGCTTCCGGGCTGTCGGCCGCCCCGGCGGCCGCGCCCGCGCCGCGCCGGACGGTCGAGGCGGAGCCGGAGGACTTCACCGCCCTGGTGCTGCGGGCCCGCGAGCTGGAGGTGCTCGGCCACCCGGACGCCGACCGGCTGTGGAAGCGGGTCGCCGAGCGCGCGGAGGCCGCGGACTTCGTCCACCCGGAGAGCGCCGAGCTGGGCGGCCCCGAGCGGCTGCGCGCCGAACTCGCCGAGCAGCGGGCCCACGAGGCGCTCCAGCGGGACGCGTACGAGGAGGGCAAGGCCGGGCTGCTGGCCGCCGCCGAGCTGTTCGAGCAGGCGGGGCTGGCCGGGTCGGCGCTGATGTGCCGGGCCCGGACGCTGATCGCGGACCTCGACGAGGGCGACGAGAGCGACGAGGGCGCCGAGGCCGAGGGCGCTGCGGACGGCGAGGGCGCCGGGCGCGTCGGCCGACGGGCCGACTGGGCGGCGCTCGACGCGGCGCTGGCCCGGGCCGAGGAGCTGCGCGCCGGCGGCGAACTGACCGACGACGACTACCTGATCGTGCTGCAGACCCGCGCCTACGCCGCCCACCACGACCTCTCCGAGGCGCTGCCCGAGCCCGCCGCCGAGGTGACCGGGCGCTTCGAGGCGGCGGTCGGCGGCTACCGGCGGGCCGCCGTGGAGCTGGGCTCCGAGCGGCGGGCCGCCACCTCCCGGCAGTACACCGCCGACATCGCCGCCCGGCAGGGCCGGCTGGCCGAGGCGGAGGCCGAACTGCGCGAGGTGCTGGCCCAGTTGGACGCGGCCGAGCTGCCCTGGCACACCCCGCGGGTGCTCGGCCTGCTGGGCCAGGTGCTGCTGCAGGGCCACGAGCCGGGCCAGGCGGTCGAGGTCTTCCACCGGGCGCTGGCCGAGGCCGTGCGCTGGGGCGACGACTCCTACCCGTACGCGCCGACGTACATGATGCTCGGCCACTCCTGCCTCCAGGTGGGCGACCTCGGCGGCGCGGTCCGCGCGCTGTCGGAGGCGGCCGCGCGCTACGACCGCAAGGGCGCCGAGGCGGTCGAGGAGGCCGCCCGGGTGCGCCTGCAGCTGGCCGACGTGCTGCGCGACACCGGCCGGGCGGCGGACGCGGTGGCCGTCCTGGAGTCGGTGCTGCTGGACGCGTCGGCGGCGCGGCTGGACGTCCGGATGCTCGCCCAGGGCCGGCTGGACCTCGCCCGGGGCCTGTCCGACCTGGAGGAGCACCGGGACGCCGCCGAGGAGTACCTGCGGCTGGCCGACCTGGTGGCCGGGTGGGAGGACCAGGAGACCCACACCATGGTCGCCTGCGAGGCCACCCTGGCGCTCGCCCGGGCCGAGCGCTGGGACGCCGCCGAGGCGGCGCTGGCCCGCGCCCGGGAGGCGCACGGCAAGGCCCCGCAGGTGGACCAGCTGGCCGCCACCCTGCGGGAGCTGGCCCGGCTGACGACGCGGGAGAAGGGCGAGGAGGGGCTGGCGGCGGCGCTCGCCCTGCTGGCCGAGGCGGACGCGGTCGGCGAGGCGGCCGAGCGGTCCGGCGAGGAGTACAACTCCTGGTACCTGCGCGGTGGTTCGCACTACGAGCGGGCGCGTTCGCTGGCCGTCGCCGGGCGGCACGAGGAGGCGCTGGCCGAGGTCGAACGGGCCATCGCGGAGTACGAGGCGGGCGGGGTGCGGGCCGAGTCCCCGCGGGCGGAGGCCGTCCGGCTGGCCGCGCTGATCGAGGGCAGCGACCTGGGGCGCACCGACGCGGCGGTGGCCCGGCTGGCCGCCGGCATCGCGCGCTGCGAGGCGGCCGGGCTGCCGGAGGCGGCGGAGGTGCTGGCGGAGCTGCGCGAGCGGTTCGCGAACTGACCGGCGGGGGGCGGGCGTTCATGACGCC
>NZ_JBHUAL010000011.1:8754-82422 GCF_042789775.1 Kitasatospora sp. NPDC056800
GCCCACCCCGGCGGCGATCGAGCTGGCCGAGCGGGGGGGGCGGTGCGCCGCGGAGGGGGGGGGGCCCGCGGGCGCGGGGGGCGGGGGGCCCCCCGGGCCGGGGGGGGGGGGGCGTTACACCCCCCCCCCCCCCCACCGGTGGTCGCCGGTACGACCGTCAGCAGGGCCCGTCGTCGGCCCAGACGCCCCACTGGCCACTGGCGCTCGGCACCTCGTTCAGCGTCCACCACTTGGCGTGGTAGGCGTGCCCGTTGTACGAGACCTTGGCGCCGCCGTTGTACGTGGTGCTCGCGCTCCACGCCGGGGCGGCGCAGCTGCCCGGGGTGGTCGGCGGCGTGGTCGGGGGAGTCGTCGGCGGGGTGGTGGGCGGCGTGGTGGGCGGGGTCGCCCCGGCGAACTTCACCGTGAACCTGGTGAAGTCCCAGTCGTTCTGCGCCACGCTGGAGCAGGAGCCGGACAGCCCCGGGTCGACGTTGCCCGCGCACTGGCGGTCCCGGTTGACCGACCAGTAGGTGTACCGGGCCAGGCCGTGCGCGGTGGCGAAGTCCAGCACGGTCTGGAAGTCGGACTGGTGGAAGTACTCGGCGGCGTCGGTGCGGCCGTTCATCATCGACACGCCCTCGTGGGCGTAGGCGGTGGCCTCGTTCCAGCCGAAGGTGGTCTGCAGGATCTGGTTGAACTTCACCAGCGCGTCGGTCTGCGCCGCGGCGCCGCTGAAGCCGCCGTCGAACGGCATGATCGAGTAGTTGTCGGGCGTGAAGCCCTGTGATTTGGCCTCGTTGAGCATCTGGGTGCCGAACCAGCCGGTGCCCGCGTTGGTGCCGGCGGTGGTGATCGAGACGTACAGGCCGGGGTTGTTCTGCTGGAGGATCCGCGCCGCGCCGATCTCGTTGTGGATGGCCGCGGTGTTCTCGTACTCCGGCTCCTCCAGGTCGAAGTCGATCGCCTTGAGGCCGTACTTGGTGATCACCTTCTGGTACCCGGCGGCGGTCGCCTCGGGGGTGCCGCAGACCTGGCCCAGCTTGGTGCCGCCGTACCCGCCGACCGACACCGAGACGTCCCCGCCCTTGCCGCGGACGGTCTGGATGACGCTCGGCATGGTGGTGTCGGTGTCGATCGGGGAGGTGCCGCCCCAGGCGGGCGAACAGCTGCTGCCCTGGGCCAGGATGAACGCAAGCTGGAAGGCCTTCTGGCCGGTGGCGTCCATGACGGCGGCGGCGTCCGGCGGGCTGTTGTCCTCGGGCATCAGGTACGGCGCCGAGGCGTACCAGTTGCTGCCGAGCCCTCCGGCGGCCCCGGCGGCCCCGGTGCCGGTGGTGCCGGTGGTGTCCGCGGCGGCGGAGCCGGTGCCGGCCTGGGCGGCGACGCCGCCGGCGACCAGGCCGAGCGCGGCGGCCACGGCGAGTACGGCGCGGCGCCTGAAGGGGGGACGTGCGGTGTGCTGTGGGGGAAGAGCGCGCTCCATCGGAAGCCTTTCCAGGACACGGCAGTGGGGGAGGCGGGCCTGCTCACGCCGGGTGCGGGGGTGGCGTGGCGGCCGAACGGGCCATCGGCGGCGGGTGGTTGCCGAAGGTCCTCACTGGTATAGACCTGTCAGGGAAGGGCGGTCAACCCCAAAGAGGTCAAGGCGCACCGGTCGGCCGACGGGCCCTGGAGCCGGCTCACCGGGACGGAACGCCGGCCGCCGCCCCGGCCGCCACTCCCGGCGCCATCCCCGCCAGCAGCGAGCCGACCGCCGGGGACCACGGGCGGCCGGTCGGCCCGGTCAGCGACAGCGTCCGGTGGACGGCGGGCCGGATCGGGACCAGCACGCAGTCGGCCGGGAGCATGGTCAGCGCCAGCGCGGGCATCACCGAGACCCCGACGCCCGCGTGCACCATGCCGATCAGGCTGTTCAGGTCGCGGATCCGGTGCCGGGGCGTGAAGCGGGTGCCGGCCCGCCGGTAGGCCTCGCGGATGTGGCGCTCGCAGCCGCCCTCCGAGAGCAGGAAGTCGTCGTCCTCCAACTCGGCCACGTGGACGGTCGGTTGACCGGCGAGCGGGTGGTCGCGGCGGAGCAGCGCGTGCATCGAGTCGGCGCCGAGCGAGACCGCCCCGGGTGGCAGCGGCCCGGCGTCCACCAGGACGGCGGCGTCCACCGTGCCCGCCTCCAGCCAGGCCGCCAGCTCGTCGTCCTCGCCCTCGAAGACCCGGACGGTCACCTGCGGGTAGGCCGCCCGCCAGTCCTTGAGCAGCCCGGGCAGCAGCGCCTGGCAGACGGTGGTCGGCGCCGCCAGCCGTACGGTGCCGGTCGGGCCGCCGGAGTGCCGGGTGGCGATCGCGCGGACGGCGGCGGCCGAGGCGACGGCGGTCCGGGCGTGCGGCAGGACCTGCTCGCCCAGCGGGGTGGGCCGGCACGGGCTGCCGCGCCACAGCACGGGCGCACCGAGGCTGCGCTCCAGCGCGGCGACGGCGTGCGAGACCGCGGACTGGCTGATGCCGAGCTCGTCGGCGGCCGCGCTGAAGCCGCCGGTGTCGGCGACCGCGACCAGTGCCCTGAGCTGGGCCAGGTTGACGTCCGGGGTCATGAGACTTCCTCATCACGAGTGCACTGCCACTTGTTGGACTCATGCTGCGCCGCCGGGTCACGCTCTGTCCAGAAGACGCGACGGGAGGACGGAGGTGGTCGGGGTGAGGCGCTGGTTGCCGGGCTTCGTGGCACTGTCGGCGATCTGGGGCGCGAGCTTCGCCCTGATCAAGGTGGCGGTCGAGGCGGGCGTGCCGCCGCTGTGGCTGGCGCTGTGGCGCTGCCTGCTCGGCGCCACCACGCTGTGGGCGGTGCTGCTGCTGCGCGGCGAGCGGGCCCCGCGCGACCGGGCGCTGTGGGGGCACTCGGCGGTGGTCGCGGTGCTGCTCAACAGCGTGCCGTTCACCCTCTTCTCCTTCGGGGAGACCAGGGTCAGCTCGGTGCTCGCCGGGGTGATGAACGCGACCACCCCGCTGTTCACCCTGCTGTTCGCGGTGCTGACCGTCCCCGAGGAGCGCCGCCCGGGCGGCCGCCGGCTGGCCGGTCTCGGACTCGGCTTCGTCGGCGTGCTCACCGTGCTCGGGGTCTGGCGCGGCCTGGGCGCCGGTGCGACCGCCGGTGCGCTGGCCTGCCTGGCCGCCGCCTGCTGCTACGGCGCGGGCTTCGCCTACCTGCGCCGCTTCCTGTCCGGCCGCCCGGAGTCGGTGACCACCCTCTCCACGCTCCAGATCACGTGCGCCACCGTCGAGTTGGCCCTGGTGGCGCCGTTCGCCGCGGGCCTTCCGCGCTGGCCGGGCGCCGCCGCGGCCGGCGCGCTGCTGGTGCTCGGCGCGCTCGGTACGGGCGTGGCGTACCTGCTCAACCTGGCGCTGGTCCGCGGCGCCGGGACGACGGTGGCCTCGGCCGTGACGTACGTGACGCCGCTGTGGTCCACCGCGCTCGGCGCGGCCTTCCTCGCCGAGCCGGTCGGCTGGAACGCCCTGGCCGGCGGCGCCCTGGTGGTCGCCGCCGTCGCGCTGACCAGGCCGCGCGCGGCCCGCGCCCGGGCCCCGAAGGACCGTCAGCCGGTCGGTTAGGGTGGACCGGGTGAACGAGGGGTCGGTGACGGACGGGGAGCGGCGGCCGACGTCCGTACGCGAGGCGCTGCGGGCGCACCCGCTGCGCTTCCCGTTCACCCGCTGGGTGCCGCGCTGCTGGGCGTACCTGCTCGGCGGGGCGCTGTTCGGGCCGGTGCTGCTGGTGGTCCTCGCGGTGCTGCTGGTGGTCGGCGCGGGCCTGTCGGTGGTCGGCCTCGGACTGCCGGTGCTGCTCGCCCTGGCGCTCGCGGGCATCCCCGCCGCCGGTGTGGCCCGGTGGCGGCTGCGGCTGGTCGAGCCGGTCCCGCCGCCCGACCCGCACCGCAGCCTGCCCGGGGCCGGCCGCCGCGCCCGTGTCCGCACCCGGCTGCGCGAGCGGGCCACCTGGCGCGAACTCGCCCACGCCGGGCTCACCTCGACCGTGCTGGCCGCCGCCTCGCTGGGCTTCACCGCGCTGCTGGTGATCTCCGGCGCGTTCACGGTCTCCCCGCTGGTGGTCTGGGCGCTCGCCCCGGAGACCGTGATGCTCGTCCCCGGGCGCGCCGTCGCCGGGCCGTTCGCCGCCCTGCCGTTCACCGCCGCCGGACTGGCCGGTCTGCTGCTCTGCGCGTACGCCGGGGCGCTGCTGGTCCGGGCCGAGGTCGCGCTGGCCCGCTTCCTGCTCGGACCCCGGGAGGACGACCTCGGCCACCAGGTGCTCGAACTCACCCGCTCCCGGGCCCGGTTGGCCGACGCCTTCGAGGCCGAGCGGCGCCGGATCGAGCGCGACCTGCACGACGGCGCGCAGCAGCAGCTGGTCGCGCTCAGCATGACCCTCGGGCTCGCCGAGTACGAGCTGCGCGACCGGGACGGCCGGGCGGCGGAGCTCGTCACCCGGGCGCGCGGCGAGGCCCGGCAGGCGCTGGAGCAGCTGCGCGGGCTGGTGCGCGGCATCCACCCGCAGGTGCTCACCGACCACGGGCTCGCCGCCGCCGTCGACGAGGTCGCGCAGCGCCACCCGATCCCGGTGGCCACCGACATCGAGCTCCCGGAGCGGCTGCCCGCCCCGGTGGAGACCACCGCCTACTTCACCGTCACCGAGGCGCTCACCAACGCCGCCAAGCACAGCGGCGCCACCGCGATCACCGTCCACGGGCGGCTCGCGGGCGGCCGGCTGGTCGTCCAGGTGACCGACGACGGCCGGGGCGGGGCGGACCCGGCCGCCGGGGCCGGGCTGGCGGGACTCGCCGACCGGGTGGCACTGCTGAGAGGACGGTTGATGGTGACGAGCCCGACGGGCGGCCCGACGACGCTGCGGCTGGAGGTCCCGTGCTCCGGGTCGTGATCGCCGAGGACGCGGTGCTGCTGCGCGCCGGACTGGTCGAACTCCTCACCCTCGGCGGCCACCGGGTGACCGCCGCCGTCGGCGACGCGGAGGCGCTGGCCGCGGCCGTCGACGCCGAGCGGCCGGACATCGTGGTCACCGACGTCCGGATGCCCCCCGACCACACCGACGAGGGCCTGCGCGCCGCCCTCGCCCTGCGCGAGCGCCACCCGGGCCTGCCCGTCCTGGTCCTCTCCCAGTACGTGGCCACCCCGTACGCGACCCGGCTGCTCGCCGCCGCCGGCGCCCAACCGGCCGGTCTGGGCTACCTGTTGAAGGACCGGGTCGGCGACGTCGCGGACTTCCTGGACGCGCTGCGGCGGGTCGCCGACGGGGAGACGCTGATCGACCCCGAGGTGGTTCGGGTGCTGCTGCGCGGCCGGTCCGCCGACCGCCCGCTGGCCCGGCTCACCCCGCGCGAGCGCGAGGTGCTCGCGCTGATGGCCGAGGGCCTCAACAACCAGGCCGTGGCAGGCCGGTTGAGCATCACCGAGGCCTCGGTGGTGAAGCACTGCGGGAACATCTTCATGAAGCTGGACCTGGACCCGACGGAGGGCAACCGGCGGGTCCTCGCGGTGCTGGCCCACCTGCGCGGTGAGTGAACGGGCGGGCTCCGTACGGCTTTTGAGTGACGCCCTTGTCAGGGCGGCCGCGGTGCCGGAACGATGGCGGCATGGCGAGGACACGGGAACCGCAGAGCGCGATCGTCAACCGGATGCTCAAGGGCGAGGCGACCAGGGACGACACCACGACGGCCCAGACCAACTTCCTGCTGTGGCTGCGGCAGGAGTGGGCCGGGGACGGGGACCAGGCGCTGGCGGCCTGCCAGGACATGCTGACGGCCGCCGGGGGCGAGGAGTGGCGAGCACTTCCGGAACGCGACCTGTCCGCCCACGTCTGGCTGTTCAGCTTCTCCTGCCCGAGCCGGGAGGACCTGCCGGGCCAGGCGCGGAACTGGGTGACGGCGGTCGGCGCCAACGGCGGGGCGCCCGCGATCGCCCGGCTGGTCAGGCACCTGCGGGGGCAGCCGGAGTGACCGCGGCGGCCGGATCGACCGCGGTGGCGGGATTGACCGCGGTGGCCGGGTCGGCCGGGTCCGGCAGGGGCACGGCGGGGTCGAGCAGCTCGGTGAGCCGCCGCGCCGAGGCCTCCCAGGTCCAGTGCTCCTCCGCCCAGCGCCGCCCCGCCGCCCCCATCCGGGCGCGCTCGGCGGGCGGGGCGAGCAGGATCCGGGTCAGGGCGGCGGCCACTTCGGCGGGCGCGCGGCCGTCGACGACCGCGCCGGTGACGCCGTCCAGGACGGTGTCCGGGGCGCCGCCGGAGCGGCCGACCACCACCGGGAGGCCGGCCGCGGCCGCCTCCAGGAAGACGATGCCGAGGCCCTCGGCCTCCAGGCCCAGCCGGCGGGTGCGGCACGGCATCGCGAAGACGTCCGCCCCCGCGTAGTGGACGGCCGTCGCGGCGTGGTCGAGGCCGCCGGTGAACACCACGCTGCCCGGTTCGGTGAGGCGGAGGGCGAGGCCCCGCAGCCGGTCCTCGTCCGGGCCCCGGCCGACCAGCACCAGGGTGGTCCCGGGCACGGCCCGGCGGATCGCGGGCAGCGCGCGGATCAGCACGTCCTGGCCCTTGCGCGGGACCAGCCGCGCCACGCAGAGGACCACCGGGGCGGCGGCCGCCTCCCCGACGGAGTCCTCGGAGGCCGGCCGGAAGACCGCCGGGTCGACCCCCGGCACCAGGCGCGCCAGCCGGGCGTCCGGTCCGAGCGCGGGCGCGATCCGGGCGCGGGTGTAGGCGCCGAGGTAGGTGACCACGTCCGTGCCGCGGCCGATCCGGCGCAGCAGGCCGCGGGCGCCCGGGGTGCGGGCCCACCAGATCTCGTGGCCGTGGGTGGTGGCGACGGTGCGGCGGATGCCGGGCGCCAGCCGCCGCAGGCCGGGCGTCATCGCGGCGAGCGGGGCCGCGGCGCCGAACCAGACCCGGTCGCAGCCGTGCTCCCGGGCTATCTCGGCGGCCCGGCGGGTGGCCCGCGGGGTCGGCAGCAGGGTGCGGGCGCGGTCGCGGATCACCGGGTAGGGGAGAGCGGCGTCGTGGAGCTCCGCACCCGGTTCGGCCGAGGTGTAGACCACGACGTCGTGACCGGGGACGCGGTCGGCCATGGCCTTGACGAAGGTTTCGATGCCGCCCTGGCGCGGCGGGAAGTCGTTGGTGACGACGAGGGTGGTGCCCATGGCAGGCCTTTCGGAACGGAGAGCGGAACGGAGGACGGGAGGGGGAGCGGAACGGAGGACGGGAGGGAGGGCGAGACGGCGGACGAGAGGGACAGCAGGACCAGGACGAGCGGCAGCGCGAGGTAGCCGAACCGCCCGGCGGGCGCCAGCAGGAAGGCCGCGGTCAGTCCGAGGGCCAGCCGGTGCACCGCGGCGGGCGCGGTGCGGGGCGGCCGGACGGCCAGGGACGCCCCGACGGCGAGCCCGGCGAGCAGCAGCAGTCCGACGGCGGCGCACCAGCCGGCCGGGCCGAGGTCGGCCAGCAGCCGCCCGGGCAGCGGGCTCGCGGCCGGTGTCGGCAGGCCGCCGCGCCCGGTGGGGAAGGCGAACACCTGCTCCACCAGCGGCCCCGGCGCGCGCAGCGCCACCGGCAGCACCGCCAGCGCCGCTGCCCCCACCGCGACGGCTACCCCGCGCAGCGCCGCGCGCCGTCCGGCGGTGGCCGCCAGCAGGGCCGCCACCACGGCCAGCGCCGGCCAGGCCGTCCACTTCAGCGCGCAGGCGGCGGCCAGCGCCAACCCGGCCGCCACCGGCCGCCGTTCGGCGGCGCGGACCAGGGCGAGCCAGCAGAGGCCGGTGAGCGGCAGGTCCACCCCGCTGACGCAGAGCGGCAGCGCGACCACCGGCGAGGCGGTGAGCGCGGCGGCGCCGAGCCGGCGCCCGGCGGGCATCGTCCGCAGCACGCAGACCAGGAACACCGCCGCGCACCACAGCCGGGCGTCGCCCAGCGGCGAGCCGCCCAGCGGGGTGCCGTCCAGCAGCGCCCGGGGCAGCCCCAGCAGGGCCATCCCGGGAAGGTACGGGGTGTACTCCTCGACGGTCAGCGGCTCGGCCAGGTACGGCGTGCCGGTGTGCAGCAGCAGCGACCCGGAGCGCTCGATCACCCCGACCTCGCTCTGCCCCCGCCCGTCCAGGACCAGCAGGAGCAGCGGCACCAGCACCGCCCCGAGGGCCGCGACCGCCACCGAGACCTCACGTCCGCGCCGCCGCACCAGCACCACGGCGAGCGCCGCCAGCAGGTACCCGCAGGCCGCCCAGGCCCCCCAACTCCGGTGCGGACCGAGCCCGGACACCACCGGGAACGCCCCCGCCCACCCCGCCGCGACCAGCCACCCGCCGCACCACCACCACGCCCGTTTCGTCACCGCTTCATTGCATCGCCGCAGCTCGGCGGGGTCATCACGGCCAGGTCGAGTCTCGTGGTCGGGTTTTCCCTACCCCGCCCCGACGGCCGCCGGCGGCGGGCGCCGTCCTCGGGGCCGGCCCGGCGGCGGGGCGGGGTCGGCGCCACCTCCCGCTCCCCGCACTGACATTCGGTGGCGGCCGGATTACTGATCGTCCCCGCCGCGCCGCTATCCTCGCCCTGTGGTGAGGTCGTGGGATGCGGCGGTGGAGCGGGCGCAGGACCGGCTGGCGGCGGGGCCGCGGCTTCGGGCGGCCGGGCCGGGGGACGAACGGCGGTTCGCGCTCTGGGACTTGGCGTCCCTGGTGGAGGGCGGGCTGGGCGAGCTGGTGGACCCGGACGGGCTGGCGCCGCCGGCGGAGCGCGCCTGGCGGGAGCGGCTGGGGGAGAGCGGGCGGGAGTGGCCGGGCGGTGAGCTGTACCGGCGGCGCTACTGGATCCAGGACGACGACGGCGCCGTGGTGGGCACCGTCGCCGTGGACAACTGGACCAAGGGCCCGAGCCAGCTCGCCGTCTCCTCCCTCTACGTGACCCCGGCCGCGCGCGGGCGGGGCCTGGCCGCCGCCGCGCTGGACGAGGTGTACGCGGCGGCCACCGCCGAGGGCCTGCCGGGGTTCCGGCTGGAGGCGCACTGGACCTGGCAGCCGGCGGTCCGCTACTACCTGCGCCGGGGCCTGTGGGTGGTGGGCTGGAAGCACTCGCTCTCCTTCGCCCGGATGCCCCAACTCCCCCTGCACCGGGTGCGGGAGGAGGACGGCCGGCTGCTCCTGCTGGTCGCCGACCGGCTGCGCGGCTGGGTGCCGATACTGGCCGCCGGACAGGAGGGCCGCTGGCTGCGGCTGGACGAGACGGCGGACTACCGGGGCTGCGACGGCTGGGTGCACGAGTACGCCCGCTCCACGCTGGCCCTGTACCTGGCGCTGGCGGGCCGGCCGCTGGTGCGCGGCCCGCAGTGGTGGGCGGAGGCGTGGCGCTGGTCGGACGCCGGGGAGCCGGAGGGCCTGGCGTACCGGATAGAGGAGTTCGAGCGGGTGGCCCGGGCGGCGGGCCGGCGGGTGGTGAGCCCGTACCGCTCGGTGCCGCTGCCGGAGAGCGCGTTGCCGGAGTCCGTCCCGCCGCAGTCAGTGCCCCCGCGGTCCGCGCTGCCGGGCTCCGCGCCGCGGCCCGGGTCCCCGCAGCTGGCAGACTCGGGGGATGGCTGAGATCGAGATCGACGGCGCCCCCGCCGACCCGGCGCGGCTGGCCGCGCTGGGGCTGCTCAACTACGGGCACTTCACCACCCTGCGCGCCGAGGCGGGCCGGGTGCGCGGTCTGGCCCTGCACCTGGACCGGCTGGTCCGGGACTGCCGGGCGCTGTTCGGCGCCGAGCTGGACCGGGCGGCGGTGCGGGAGCGGATCGGCGCGGTGCTGCCCGCCGACGGTGCGCCGGTGATCGTCCGGGTCACCGTGTACGACCCGGCGCTCGGCCTGGAGCGCCCCGCCGCCCCGGCCGCGCCCGCCCTGCTGGTGACCACCCGCCCGGCCGCGGCGGCCGAGCCCGCCCCGCTGCGGGTCCGCACCGCGGCGTACCGGCGGGAGCTGCCGGAGGTGAAGCACGTCGGCCTGTTCGGCCTGGTGCACCACCGTCGGCAGGCCCAACTGGCGGGCTACGACGACGTGCTGCTGGTCGGCGAGGACGGCCTGGTGGTCGAGGGCGCGACCTGGAACGTCGGCTTCCTGGCCGGGGAGCGGCTGGTCTGGCCGCAGGGCCCGAGCCTGCCCGGGGTGACGGAGGCGCTGCTGTCCGGCGCGTACCGGGGCCCGCAGTCCCGCGAGTCGCTGCCCGCCGACGGGCTGGACCGCTTCACCGCCGCCTTCGCGGTGAACGCGGGGGTCGGGGTGCGCCCGCTGGCGGCCGTGGACGGCACCGCCTTCGACCCCGCGCACCCGGCGCTCGCCGTCCTGCGCGCCGCCTACCTGGGGATTCCCGCCGAAGCGGTGGGGGGATAACCCCACCGCCGTTCCGCCGGTGGCCTGCATGGTTCGCGGAGCCCGTCGTCCCTAGGTTGGAGCACGTTGACGACGAGCGACGCAGAACCGAAGGAAGGCCCACCCATGGCACGCCGCCAAGACCGCCGCAGGACCGACGAGTTCGGGACGGATCAGTACGGCCCCGGCGGCCACGCTGCCGAGGGGTACGGCCCCGACGGATACGGCCGCGAGGGCTACGGCGCCGACGGTCACGGCGGGTACGCCCCGGCCCCGCAGGCGGCCCCCGCGATCGAGCTGCGCGGGGTGCGCCGCACCTACGGCCGAGGCGAGGCGACGGTGCACGCGCTGCGCGGGGTCGACCTGGCGCTCGCCCACGGCAGCTTCACCGCGGTGATGGGCCCGTCCGGCTCCGGCAAGTCCACCTTCCTCCAGTGCGCGGCGGGCCTGGACCGCCCGGACTCCGGGCAGGTCCGGCTCGGCGGCGAGGACATCACCGCGCTGAGCGAGAACCGGCTGACCAAGCTGCGCCGCAGCCGGATCGGCTTCGTCTTCCAGGCCTTCAACCTGCTGCCCTCGCTGACCGTCGAGCAGAACGTGCTGCTCCCGCAGCGCCTTGCCGGGGAGCGCCAGGACCGGGCCCGGGCACGGGAGCTGCTGGCCCGGGTGGGCCTGGGCGAGCACGCCAAGCGGCGGCCCGGCCAGCTCTCCGGCGGCCAGCAGCAGCGGGTGGCGATCGCCCGCGCGCTGATCACTCGCCCGGACGTGGTGTTCGCCGACGAGCCGACCGGCGCGCTGGACACCCGCACCGCGCACGAGGTGCTGGCCCTGCTGCGGCAGGCCGTGGACTCGCTCGGCGCGACGGTGGTGATGGTGACCCACGACCCGGTGGCGGCCTCCTTCGCCGACCGGGTGCTGTTCCTGGCCGGCGGCGCGATCGTCGACGACCTGCCGCACCCGAGCCCGCAGACCGTCGCGGACCGGATGGTCGCGCTGACCGCCCGCCCGGTGGGAGCGGCGGCATGACGAACGGACTCGCGCGCTCCTCGGTGCGCTTCCGGCCCGCGTCCTTCGCGGGCACCCTGGTCGCCCTGCTGCTGGGCGCCGCCGTGGTGGTGGCCTGCGGCGTGCTGCTGCAGACCGGTCTGACCGCGAGCCTCAAGCCGGCCCGGTACGCGGACACCCCGGTGGTGGTCGCGGCCGACCAGGCGGTGAAGATCCAGCGGAAGGTCGGCACGGACACCGAGACGACGGAGGAGGCCACCCCGGAGCGGGCCCGGACGGACGCCGCGCTGGCCGGCCGACTGGCCGCGTTGCCCGGGGTCGCGGCGGCCCGCCCGGACACCGCCTTCCCGCTGCCCGCCTCCGGCCGGGCGCCGGCCCTGACCGGCCGGGGCTTCGCCGCGCTCGGCATCGCCGGGCCGGGCGACACCCTGGTCGAGGGCCGCGCGCCCGGCGCGAACGAGGTGGTGCTGGACGCCGACACGGCGCGCGCCGCCCACATCGCGCCCGGCGCGAACCTCACGCTCACCGCGCCCGGCGGCACCGCGGACTACCGGGTCTCCGGTCTGGCCGCCGCCCAGCAGGCCGGCCCCACCGCCTG
Organism: Kitasatospora sp. NPDC056800; assembly: GCF_042789775.1. Classification (NCBI taxonomy): domain Bacteria; kingdom Bacillati; phylum Actinomycetota; class Actinomycetes; order Kitasatosporales; family Streptomycetaceae; genus Kitasatospora; species Kitasatospora sp. NPDC056800. The sequence continues at coordinate 20,721 of NZ_JBHUAL010000011.1, forward strand.
GTTCGCCGACGCCACCGCCGACCGCCTCTCCGGCCACCCCGGCCGGATCGACGCCATCGCCGTCCAGCCCCGCGCGGGCGTGACCACCGCCGCGCTCGCCGCCCAGGTCCGCCAGGCCGTCGGCGGCGACGCCGGTGCCAAGGCCGGAGCCGCTGCCGCTGCCGGAGCCGGTGCCGTCAAGGTCCTCACCGGGGACGACCGGGGCGCCGTCGAGCACCCCGACCTCGGCGGAGCCCGCACCCTGCTGATGGCGCTCGGCGGCAGCTTCGGCGGCTACGCCACCATGACCGCGGTCTTCGTGGTGATGAGCACCGTCGCCCTCGCCACCGGCCAGCGCGCCCGCGAGTTCGCCCTGCTCCGCGCCATCGGTGCCACCCCGCGCCAGATCCGCCGCACCATCGCCGCCGAGGCGATGCTGGTCGCGCCGCTCGCCGCGGCGCTCGGCATCCTGCCCGGAATCGCCCTCGCCCGCTGGTGGTTCGACCAGCTGGTCGAGCGCGGCGCCGTCCCCGCGGACGTCCGCCTGGACGTCGGCCCGCTGCCGATGCTCGCCGCCGTCCTCGCCTGCACCCTCGCCGCGCTGACCGCCGGGTTCCTGGCCGCCCGCCGGCCGTCCCGGATGCGGGCCGCCCAGGCGCTCGGCGAGGCCGCCGTCGAAGCGCCCCGCCCGGGCGCGGTGCGCACCGTCCTCGGACTGGTCTTCGCCGCCGGCGGCATCGCGGCCGCGGCCATCGCCACCTCCCTGGACGGCGCCAAGGCCGCCCAGACCGCGCTCGGCGTGGTGATGTGCTTCATGATGGCCGTCGCCCTGCTCGGCCCCTGGCTGGCCCGGGTCGCCGCCGCGGTGCTCGGCGCCCCGCTGCGGGCCGGCGGCGCGCCCGGCTCGCTGGCCGCCGACAACACCCGCGCCAACGCCCGCCGCCTGGCCTCCGCGATCACCCCGATCGTCCTGGTCACCGCCTTCTGCGGCACCCTGCTGATCATCCAGAGCACCGTGCGCCACACCAGCGGCGAGAACGTCCGGGCCGGCGTCACCGCCGACCACGTGGTCGGCGCCACCGGCCCCGGCCTGCCCGCCGGGACGGCCGAGCGGGCGGGCCGGGTGCCCGGCGTGGACACCGCCGTCGGCGTGCTGCGCACCGGCGTCGTCTACCGCAACGGCGACCAGCTGAGCTCCGCCCCCGTGCTCGGCGTCGACGGCGACCCGGCCAGGCTGCCGAAGGTGCTCGACCTGGGCGTGCGCAGCGGTGCGCTCGCCGACCTCGGCCGCGCGCCCGACACCGTCGCGCTGAGCTCCACCCTGGCCGAGGCGTTCGGCGCCAAGGTCGGCGACCGGGTCCCGCTCTGGCTCGGCGACGGCACCGCCGTCCGGCCCGCCGTGGTCGCGGTGTACGACCGCGGGCTCGGCGTCGGACAGGCGCTGCTGCCCCGGGCCGCGGTGGCCGCGCACGTCACCGCCGGGTACGACAGCCAGGTGCTGGTCGCCGACGCGCCGGGCGCCGACCGGGCGGCGGTGGCCGCCGGGCTGGGCGGGCTGGCCGGGGCCGCGGTGACCGACCGGGCCGGGTTCGTCGCCCAGTCCGACAAGGCGATGGAGGTCAACGGCTGGGCCAACACCGTGATGGCCGCCGTGCTCGGCGGGTTCGCCGCCGTCAGCGCCGCCAACACCCTGGTGATGACGGTGCTGGACCGGCGCCGCGAGGTCGCGCTGCTGCGGCTGGCCGGCACCACCCGGCGCCAGGTGCGCGGCATGATGCGCTGGGAGGCGCTGCTGGTGGCCTCGACCGGGCTGGCGGTCGGCGCGGTGATCGCCGCGGTCACCCTGGTGCCGGTCGCCCGGGGCGTGGCCAACTCCGCCCCGTACGTCCCGCCGATGCTGGCCCTGCCGCTGGCCGCCGGAGCCGTGCTGCTCTGCCTCGCGGCGACCGGGGTGCCGGTCCGGGCGCTGCTGCGGACCCGGCCGGCGGGGCTGGGCGCGGCGCGTCAGTAGCGGGCCCGCGGGAGGCGAGGAAGGGGGTGCTCTTGAGGACGACTCAAGGGCACCCCCTTCCTTCGGGTGAGAACGACGGCCCCGAGCGGGCGGTCATGGGGACCACATGACGGTCCGATGACCTTTTCAAGAGCTGATCGTGACGTCTCATCAGTTACGCTCGCGCCCGCCCCGCCAGACCGTCGACGCAGAGAGTAGCCCGACCATGAGCAGTCCTCCTGCCGCCCCCGCGCCCCGCTGGCCGCTGATCCTGCTGCGTACCTCCACCACCCTGCTCGCCCTGCTGGCACTGCTCCAGGTCATGCTGGCCGGCAGCTTCCTGAACGGCACCTACGACTCCCTGAAGGACCACGAGGGCAACGCGATGATGCTGGCCACCGTGGTGGTGCTCCAGCTCGCGGTGGCCGTCGCCGTCCGGTGGCCCGGCCGGGGCCCGCTCTGGCCGCTGTGGACCACCGCCCTGCTCACCGTCGCCGTCATCGGCCAGATCACCGCCGGCTACGCCCGGGCGCTCGGCGTGCACGTCACGCTCGGCGTGCTGCTGGTCAGCGGCGTGCTGTTCGGCCTGGTCGGCGCCTGGCGGCTGCCGCTGCCGGCCCGGGAGGCGCGGGTCGTCGGCGGCCCGGACGGCACCGGGCGGCTGCCGCGCCCCGGCGGACCGGTCGAGGTGGTCAAGTGAACCGGCGCCGGTTCCTGCGCGTCGGCGCCTCCGTGCTCGGCGCGGGCGCCCTGGTCTCGGTGGCCGGCCCCTCCGTCGCCCGGCTGCTCGCCGAGGGCCGCCCCGGGCAGCTGCTGAGCAGCGAACTCGACCTGCCGGAGGCCTTCCGGGCCGCGCTGCCGGTGCCGACCGTGCTGCAACCGGTGCGCACCGACGCGACCGCCGACCACTACGAGATCACCCAGCAGGTCGCCCGGCTGGAGATCCTGCCCGGGGTGCGGACCGAGGCCTGGACGTACGGCGGCGGCTTCCCCGGGCCGACCGTGGTCACCCGCTCCGGGCGGACGGCGGTGGTCAAGCACCGCAACGAGCTGCCGGTGCCCTCGGTGACCCACCTGCACGGCGGGCACACCCCGGCGGACAGCGACGGCTACCCGGTGGACCTGCTGCTGCCGGTGGGGTCCTCGCCGGACGCCGCCCAGCAGGCGGGCGGCATGGCCGGGATGGCCGGCATGGCGGGGATGGCCGGGATGTCCGGGACGGACCATGCCGCCGCCCGCACCGCCGTCGGCGAGCGCAGCTACACCTATCCGGGCAAGCAGCGCGCCGCCACCCTCTGGTACCACGACCACCGGATGGGCTTCACCGGCCCCGGCGTCTGGCGCGGACTGGCCGGCTTCCACCTCGTGCACGACGACGAGGAGGACGCGCTGCCGCTGCCGCGCGGCGAGCGGGACCTGCCGCTGATGATCACCGACCGCTCCTTCGCCGCCGACGGTTCCTTCCGCTACCCCGCCGTCGACCCCCAGCTCGCCGAGCCGGGCGTCACCGACGCCTACGCCAACGGCGTGCTCGGCGACGTCATCCTGGTCAACGGCGCGCCCTGGCCCCGGCTGGACGTCGACCGGGTCCGCTACCGGCTGCGGCTGCTCAACGCCTCCAACGCCCGGCTCTACCGGCTCGAACTCGACCCGCAGCCGCCCGGCGGCGACGCCCTGGTCCAGATCGGCTCCGACGGCGGCCTGCTCGCCGCCCCGGTCCGGCACGACGGCATCGAGATCGCGCCCGCCGAACGCTTCGACGTCGTGGTCGACTTCTCCCGCTACCAGCCCGGCACCCAGGTCCGGCTGGTCAACCGCTTCGGCAGCGGCCGGACGGCCGAGGTGATGCGCTTCGACGTCACCGCGAAGCAGCCGGCCGACGACGCGATGGTGCCCGACCGGCTCGCCGCCGTCGAGGCCCTGGACGCCTCCGCCGCCGTCGCCACCCGCGACTTCACCTTCCGGCGCAGCCGCGGCGACGGCTGGACCATCAACGGCCGCCCGTACAAGCCGGGGGAGTCCATCGCCACGCCCGCCCTCGGCGCGGTCGAGCTCTGGCGCTTCTCCACCGACCTGCACCACCCGGTGCACGTCCACCTCGACCACTTCCAGGTGATCGGCCGCAACGGCGCCGACCCGGGCCCGTACGACGCGGGATGGAAGGACACCGTGGACCTGCGCCCGGCCGAGGCGGTGGAGGTGCTGGTGCGCTTCACCGACTACGCGGGGGCGTACATGCTGCACTGCCACAACCTGGAGCACGAGGACATGGCGATGATGGCGGACTTCACGGTGCGCTGAGCCGCCGGGGTTCACCCGGACGGTCGACCGCCGGAGGGCGCGCGCTGCGCCCTCCGGCACCCGTGTCCTAGCCTCGCGGGGAGGAGGGGACCCGCCGATGCCCGGAGCCGCGCCATGACCACCCCCGCCGAACGCCGCCGGCACGGCCGGGCCGCCCGGGAGCGGGTCTCCCGCTCCGCCCACGGCCGGTGGATCCCCGCCGCCGACCGGCCCGACCCGCTCGGCGTGCTGGAACGGCAGGGCGCGGACCGGGTCGCCCGGCTGCTGCCGATCCGCCACGGGCGGATGGCGGAGAGCCCGTTCGCCTACCTGCGCGGCGCCGCCGCCGTCCTGGCCGCCGACCTCGGCGCCCTCCCCGACACCGGACTCACCGTCCAACTCTGCGGCGACGCCCACCTGTTGAACTTCGGCCTGTACGCCTCGCCGGAGCGCGCGCTGCTCTTCGACGTCAACGACTTCGACGAGACCTTCCCCGGCCCCTTCGAGTGGGACGTCAAACGGCTCGCCGCCAGCGTCGCCGTCGCCGCCCGCGACAACGGCCAGGACGATCGGCGGGCGCGCCGGGCCGCGCTCGCCGCCGCCCAGGGGTACGCGACCGCGATGCGGCGGCTGGCGGGCCGGGGCGAACTCGACGTCTGGTACGCCCGGGTGGACACCGCGCAACTGCTGCCGCTGCTCGCCAAGCCCCGGCAGCGCAGGCGGGCCGAGGCCGAGTTCGCGCGCGCCCGGCGCCGCACCAGCCTCCAGGCCTTCGGCAAGCTCACCGAGGAACGCGACGGGCGGCGCCGGATCATCAGCGCGCCGCCGCTGATCGAACCGCTGAGGAAGACCGAACTGCGCGGCGTCGGCAAGGTGTTCAGCGACTACCGGGCCACCCTCGCGGAGGACCGCCGGGTGCTGCTGGACCGCTACCGGTTCGTCGAGGCGGCCACCAAGGTGGTCGGGGTGGGCAGCGTCGGCACCCGCTGCTACATCGTGCTGCTGGAGGGCGGGAACGGGCACGACCCGCTGTTCCTCCAGCTCAAGGAGGCCGGCCGGTCGGTGCTGGAGGACCACCTGCCGCCGCTGCGGGCGGACGCCGAGGTGCTCGCCCACCACGGCGGCCGCCGGGTCGTCACCGGCCAGCACCTGATGCAGGCCGCCGGCGACATCTTCCTCGGCTGGACCACCGGCCCCGCCGGGCGCCACTTCTACGGCCGCCAACTGCGCGACATGAAGGGCTCGGCGGACATCGCCGACTTCCGGCCCTCCGGCCTGCGCGCCTACGCCGACCTCTGCGGCCGCACCCTCGCCCGCGCCCACGCCCGCACCGGCGACCGCCTCGCCATCGCTGGCTACCTCGGCAGCGCCGACACCTTCGCCGAGGCGGTCGCCGACTTCGCGCTGCGCTACGCAGACCGGACGGCGGCCGACCACGGCGAGCTGGTCGCGGCGATCGCCGACGGGCGGGTGGCGGCGACCCCGGGGGTGTGAACCGGGGCTGAGGGAGGGCGAGTTCGGCGCGGCCTTCGGTGCCGGTGGGGTCAGCGGGGCCGCAGGCCGTCCATGACCAGCCCGAAGAGGTGGTCGCGGCGCTCGGCGAGGGTAGGCCCCTGGTCGGCGGTCCAGCTCAGGGCGTTGACGAGGACGAAGACATCGAGCGCCGTGACGTCCGGGCGGATCAGTCCCTCCCGCTGGGCGGCGGCGAGCAGCCGCCCGCCCGCCTGGCGCATCCGCAGGCAGCTCGCGTGCAGGGCGGACTCCGGGTCCTGCAGGGTGGCCATCAGGGTGGCGGGCAGGCCCCGGTAGGCGGCGGCGTCGAGGAACTCGTGGAGCCAGGTGGTCAGGGCGGGGCCGGCCGGTTCGGCGGCGGCGAGGGTGTCGGCGCGGGCGGTGAGGAGTTCGAAGCGGCGGCCGAGCAGGGCCGCCAGCAGGTCCTCGCGGGTGGGGAAGTGCCGGTAGAGCGTGCCGAGGCCGACCCCGGCGCGGCGGGCGACGTCCCGCAGGGAGGCCTGGGTGCCCTCGTCGGCCATCAGGGCGGCCGCCTCGGCCAGGATCCGGTCGCGGTTGCGCTGGGCGTCGGCGCGGGGCGCCGTCTGCGGTTCAAGGGGCATGGGGTTCCTCGCCGTTGACAACTGGAGCACTGCTCCGGTTAGCTTTCCGGAGCGGCGCTCCGGATTCTAGTCGGAGCCCGTCCGTCCTGCGTCGGGGGAGAGCGCATGGCCACGGAGAACACGATGAAAGCCGTCCGGCTGCACGCCTACGGCGGGCCCGAGGTGCTGCGGTACGAGGAGGTGCCGAGGCCCGTCCCGGGGCCCGGAGAAGTGCTGGTCCGCGTCCACGCGGCGGGCCTCAACCCGCCCGACTGGTACGTCCGGAGCGGCTTCACCACCATCCCGGCCGAACGGCGGCCCGACTGGCCGCTGCCGCTGACCCTCGGCACCGACGTCTCCGGCGTGGTCGCGGAGCTCGGCGGCCCCGACACCGGCTGGAACGTCGGCGACGAGGTCTTCGGGCTCCTCGGCTTCCCCGGCCGCCCGTCCGGCTACGCCGAGTACGTCGTCGCGTCGGCCGCCGACCTGGCGCGCAAACCGGCCGCCCTCGGGCACGTCGAGGCCGCCGCCGTACCGATGGCCGGGCTGACCGCCTTCCAGTTCCTGTACAAGCGCCTCGGCTACGCCGGGGGCGGATCGGCCGTGGTGGTCGGCGCGGCCGGCGGGATCGGACACCTCGCGGTCCAACTCCTGCGCCTGGCCGGGGCGGAGGAGGTCGTCGCGGTCGCCTCCGGACGGCACGAGGAGTTCCTGCACGGCCTCGGCGCAGACCGTTTCGTGGACTACACCCGCACCCCGGCCGCCGAGGCCGTCCAGGGCGCCGACCTGCTGGTCGACACCGTCGGCGGCCCCGAGGCCCACCGCCTGCTGGGCGCCCTGCGGCGCGGGGGTCGACTGGTGTCCTGCTTCCTCGGCGACTACCGGCCCGAGCGGGCCGCGGAACTCGGGGTGGCCCTGAACGAGGGCCTGTGGCAGGTCCGTTCCAGCGGCGGCGACCTCGCCGAACTCGCCCTGCTGCTGGCGGACGGCCGGGTCCGGGTGGCCGTGGACGGCGTCTACCCGTTGCGGGAGGCCGTCGCCGCCCACCGCCGGGCGGAGCGGGGGCACATCCAGGGCAAGATCGTGCTGCGGGTGGTCGGGTAGCGGGGGAGGGGGCGTGCCGGGGCCGTACGGGGGTCGGTCCCGGCAGGCAGCCACCCTGCGTCGGGCTGCGGCGCGGGTCGTCGCGGGTGGGGGAGCCGGCTGTCAGGGCCGGTCCCCGGCGGGGCGTCACCGGGCCACCGGCCGCCGTGGGCAGCGGAGTTCCACCGTCGACGCCGGTCTCCTGGGTGCCGGGCCCGGCCCCGCCGCCCGGGTGATCGACAGGTGCCGGCCGGCGTGCACGCCCGGGTGCCGGTCGACACGCCGGACCAGGAGCGGCCCACCGCGCCGCGGGCGGCGGCCGGCTTCCGCCGCCGCCCGCAGCCGGCTCCGGCGGGGCTCAGCCGAGCCGCGGCCGCACCGCCGCGACGAGCAGTGCGGCGGCGACCAGCAGGCCGCCCGCGTAGAACGGGCCGAGGTCACCGGCCGCCGTGCCGAGGGAAGTGGCGGCCAACAGCGGGCCGGCCGTGGCGCCGAGGTTGAGGGCGGCGGTCGCGTAGGCGCCGGCCAGCGCGGGGGCGCCGGCCGCCTCGTACAGCACCCGGGTGATCAGCGTGCCGCCGACCGCGAAGGACAGCCCGCCCAGCAGGAACACCAGCGGCAGCAGCGTGCCCGGCGCGTCCGCCAGGACGGCCAGGGCGGGCCAGCCCGCCAGCAGCAGCGGGCCGCCGACGGCGAGGACCAGGCCGGGGCGCCGGTCCGCGAGCCGCCCGGCGACGGTGACCCCGGCGAACGACCCGGCCCCGAACAGCACCAGCGCGACCGGCACCCACAGGTCGCCCAGCCCGGCCGGGCCGGTCACCACGGGGGAGAGGAAGGTGAAGCCGCCGAAGGTCGCCGCGTTCACCAGCGCGGCGAGCAGCATCGCGCGGAGCAGCGGGGGGCGGCGCAGCTCGCCGAGCTCCGCGCGCAGGGCCGGGGCCGGGTCCGGGGCCGGAGCCCGGTCGGTCGACGGGGCAACGGGCGGAAGGCCCTTGGCGATGCCGACGGCGGCCGGCAGGCAGAGCAGCGCGACGGCCCAGAACGCGGCGCGCCACCCGAACAGCGCGCCCAGCACCGCCCCGCCCGGGACGCCGGCGACCGTCGCCACCGTCGTCCCCGACAGCAGCACGGCGAGCGCCCGCCCCTTGCGGTCCGCCGGGACGAGCGCGGCGGCGGTGGTCAGCGCCACCGCCAGGAACCCGGCGTTGGCGAGCGCGGCGACCACCCGGGTGGCCACCAGCACCGGGAAGCTCGTCGTCACCGCCCCGACGGCGTGCGCCGCCGCGAACACCAGGACGAACCCGAGCAGGCTGCCGCGCCCCGACCGGCCGCGGGCGAGACCGGCCATCAGCGGCGCGCCGACCGCCATCCCGACCGCGAAGGCCGAGGTCAGCCCGCCGGCCGTACCGACGGTGACGCCGAGATCGGCGGCGAGTCCGGGCAGCAGCCCGGCGAGCATGAACTCCGAGGTGCCCATGGCGAACACGGCCAGGGCGAGCAGATAGAGCGGAAGGGGCATAGAGAGGCTCCGAAGCGGGGCGGTGGGAACGAGGAGGACGGACGTCTCGTCACCGCACGCTCAACCCCCGGGCGGCGCAGGCGTGGCGCTCGCTCGGACCTCGGTGGTTCAGGATCTCCGGGGTTTCAGGGGGCTGACGGCGCGTGACCGAAAGCCCCCACCCTGGATGCCTCAGGGCTCGACATGCCCGGCACGCTACCCGACCCCCTGCCGCCGGGTCACCCGGTTTTCCCGGCGGCAGGGCCGGGAGCCACCGGCCGGCGCGCCGCGAATCGAAGAGGGCCCGCGCCCTCCTCGATCGCGACGGTCGGCCGGCACCGGCCTACTGCCTACCGTCCACCGGGACCGGCCTGCGGCTGGCGCAGGTGCCGGGCGAAGAACCCGGCCGCGTCCTCGCCCGCGAACCGCGGGACGCCCGTGTGCCCGCCCATGTTGGCGTGCAGCGTCTTCTCCCGGGAGCCGAAGGCGTCGAACAGGTCCAGGGACGCCTGCCGGTCGTTGCCCTCGTCGTCCCACTGCAGCAGGACGTGCAGCGGAATGGTGACCCGGCGGGCCTCCTCGAACACGGCGCGGGGAACGAGGCTCCCGGCGAAGAGGCCGGCGGCCACGATGCGCGGCTCGACCACCGCCAGCCGGACGCCGATGGAGATGACTCCCCCCGAGTACCCGACCGGGCCGCCGATCCCGGGCAGTGCGAGGAGGGCGTCCAGGGCGGCCTGCCATTCCGGGACGGACTTGTCGACGAGCGGGAGGACGAGGGCGTCGACGATCTCCTCGCCGACCGGCTCGCCGGCCTCCATGGCCCGGCGCAGGTCGGCGCGGGCCTGCTCGAGGGCGGCCCAGCGGGGCCGGTCCCCGCTGCCGGGGAGCTCGATGGTGGCCGCGGCGAAGCCGTCCGCCGCGCAGCGTCGGGCCCGGGCGACCAGCCGGGGGTGCATCCTGCGCAGTCCGAGCGGGGGGTGGCCGAGCAGGACCAGCGGGACCGGCTCGGACGGGGAGGCGGATGCGGGCGTCCACAGGATGCCGGGGATCTCGCCGAGGGTGAACCCACGCTCGAGGACGCCGCCGTCGAGGTGCTGTTCGGAAGTGAAACGCATGGTCGTGCCTTTCGGGAGTGCACTGGAACGGCGCTCCCGGACGACGACCTATCGCCCGACCGTGACCCCGGAGGAGAGCACCCATGTCGAAACGTTCACGGGTACCACCTCCTCGTTCTCTCGCACGGCCTCCAGGAGGCTAGCAGACCGGCGGTACCGGGGCACCGGAGAACCTCTCGGCCGGGCCGGGGCGGGCAGCGCCCTAGGATGCCCGGAAACCGAGGAGGGGGTTCGATGGCGAACCGTGGGAGAGCCGGCGGCATCGTGGCCGCCACCGCGCTGCTGCTGCCGCCGGCGCTGTGGGCGGTGGGGCGGATGGAGTCCGGGAACGGTGGGCGGGCGGTGGTGGCCGACGTCCTGAACCGGCCGTGGGCGATGCTCGGCCTGGCCGCCGTCCTGCTGCTGGCCGCGGTCGTGGTCCGCGGCCGGTGGGACGTCGTCGGCGGGCTGGCGTCGGCGTTCGCGGTGTTCGGGCTGCTGCTGTCGGGTGGCGGCCACGTCCTGCAGATGTTCGGACCGAAGGTCCAGGGGGTGAGCCGCACCGCCTCCCCGGAGCGGGCGGACCACGTCCTGACGGTGGCCCACCACGACGATCCGGAGGGCTACAACGGGCGCTACTTCGTCCGGCTGGAGACCGGCACCGGCCTGTCGACCCGCCGCTGGGACGTCCTCGCCCTCCACACGGGCGGCTTCCGGGGCCAGGGGGAGTTCGTCGCGGCGGAATGGGCCGGGTCCGGCCAGGTCAGGGTCACCACCGACGCCGGCTACCGCGTCTTCACCGTCGACCCGGGCTCCGGCGAACCGACCCTCACCGAGAGCGTCGGCGAGCTGAAGTCCCTCGTCCAGGGGGCCTGAGCACAGACGACGGGACGTTCGCCGCCGAGGCCGCCGCGGCCTGGGACGACGGGTTCACGGTGGTGGAGGGGCCGGGGCGGGAGAACCGCGTGCCGCTGGAGACGGCGGACGCGGCGGCGGCCGTGGCGCTGCCGGCCGGCCGGGTACGGGCGTGGCGGGCCTGAACCGCGGGATCTGTTGCGGGGATCGGCCGCCGGGGATCGGCCACGGGGATTGTCAGTGCCGTGTGCAACGGTGACGTCATGCTGGCGATCACGGTGCAGACGAACGAGACGCGGCACCTGAGGGTGTCCGCGGACGACCTCGCGGGGATGGTCCGGCGCATCGGTGCGCCGGACGACCGCTTCCTCGTCGTGGAGCGGATACCGGACCTGCCGGACGTGTACGTGCAGGTGTGGCACGCCGACGGCGAGGAGTACACGCTGGAGCACCGGGACGGCTCCGCCGAGCGGCACTTCGAGGTGCGGCTGGCCGGGCCCGAGCCGGTGGTCGCGGCGATGACGGGCTGGGCGCGCGGCGCGGCGGGCTGGGACGAGGGGCTGGACTGGCAGCCGCTCGACCTGGGCCCGGCGCCGGCGCCGGTGCCGCCGATCGACCTGGAGGCGGGCGAGCGGCGGGAGTTGGAGGACCGGCTGCGGCTGACGCTGGCCTGCGGCTACACCGACCGCGCCCGGCTCGCCGAGCAGGCCGAGGAGCACCTGGTCGCGGGCGACCGCCGCCCGCTCTCGCGCCCCCAGGCCGAGCAACTCGCCGACCGGCTCTGGCTGGAGCGGGTCGGCGAGCAGACCGGCTGGATCGGCGAGACGGATCCGGAGCGCCTGGCCCGGGCCTTCGCCGCCCTGGAGGCGGGCGGCATCACGGCCCGGGAGGACTTCGGCTGCTGCCGCTCCTGCGGCGACGCCGAGATCGCCGGGGCCGGCGAGGCCGACGCCCGCGGCTTCGTCTACTTCCACGCCCAGGGCACCGAATCCGCCGCCCTCGGCCACGGACTGTCCCTGCTGTACGGTGGCTTCGACGGCTCCCCGGCGGCCACCGCCGCGGTCGGGAAGGAGGTGGTCGCCGCCCTGGCGGAGGCCGGTCTGCCGACGGTCTGGAACGGCGACCCGTCCCAGGCCGTCGAGATACGCCCGCTGCTGTGGCGCCGCCGCCTGGCGGGGTGAGACCGGCACCGCGGTCCGGCGGCACCCCGACGGCCGGACGGCGGCGTCAGCCCCTCACGGCACCAGCACCCGCAGGGCGTCCCGTGCCACCGCGACGTCCACCGGGAGCGCGGCGATGAACTCGCCGTCGGCGTAGGCGGTGATGCCGGGGGACTCGATCCGCAGGGCTTCGGTGCGCAGCGTGGTGACCTCCGGATAGGTGATGTGGGTGCCCTTGAAGAGCGTGGGGAAGAAGCGGGCGATGCGCAGCCGGGGCATGGCGTCGACGAGGGTGAGGTCGAGCAGTCCGTCGTCGGGCAGGGCGGCGGGGCACATCAGCATGCCGCCGCCGTAGCTGCGGGTGTTGCCGACGGCGGCCAGGGTGAGGTCGCGTTCGATGACGGTGCCGTCGGCGAGGGTGATACGGAACGGCAGCGGGCGGAGGTTGGCGAACTCGGCGGCGATGGCGAGGTTGTAGCGCATCCGGCCGCGCGGCCAGCGCAGCCGGTTGGCGCGGTCGCTGACCAGGGAGTCGAAGCCGGTGGCGAGGACGGAGCCGTACCAGCGCACCGCGCCGTCCGGGCCGGTGATCCGGCCGAGGTCGACGCCGCGGGTGCGCCCGGCGGCGATGACGTCGGCGGCGGCCTCGGGGGCGCCGAGCGGCAGGCCGTACTCGCGGGCGTGGTCGTTGCCGGTGCCGGCCGGTATCACGCCGAGCGGGACGGGCGTGCCGGCCAGGGCCTGGAGGGCGAGGTTGATCATGCCGTCGCCGCCGACCACGGCCACCGCGTCCACGCCGTCGGCAGCCGCCTCGCGGGCGAGCCGGACGGCGTCCTCGGGGGAGCGCCCGGCCCGCGGTTCGACGTCGACGCCGAGGGCCCGTAGCCGGGCGGTGGCCCGGTGGGCGGCGGGCTCGGCGTGGCCGATGCCCGCCGCCGGGTTGGTGAGAACGGCGACCCTGCGGACGGTTCTCACGTCGTTCACGGGATCAGCTTGCCCGGGTTGAGGATGCCCGCCGGGTCGAGTTCGGCCTTGACGGCGCGCAGGATGCGCACGCCGAGGTCGCCGATCTCCTCGGTCATCCAGGGCCGGTGGTCGGCGCCGACGGCGTGGTGGTGGCTGATGGTGCCGCCGGTGCGGAGGATGGTGTCCCCGGCGGCGCGCTTGGCGGTACCCCAGCGGGTGAGCGGGTCCTCGCCGAGGGCGGCGACGACGGTGAAGTAGAGCGAGGCGCCGGTCGGGTAGACGTGCGAGACGTGGCAGAGCACCAGGGAGCCGGGCAGGGCGCCGGTGAGCGCCTCGGTGACGGCGGCCCGCAGGGCCGGCAGCCGGCTCCAGGAGGCCGCGGTCTCCAGGGTCTCGCACAGCGCGCCCGCGGCGAGCAGCGAGTCGCGCAGGTAGGGGGCGCTGAACCGGCCGTGCTCCCAGGCCCGGGCGGGGCCCTCGCCGAGCGAGGTGCCGCCGGCGGCGAGCAGGGCGTCGCGGGTGAGCTGCTGCCGGGCGGCGACCTGGGCGGCGCCGCCCTCGAAGACGGTGACGGCCAGGCAGCCGCTGACCGCCGGGGCGCCGCCGATCTGCTCGGTCATGGCCAGGTTGATCATGGTCTCGGCCTCGTCGGAGAGCCGGATCACGGTCGGGCCGGTGCCCTGCTGCTCGACGGCGCGCAGCGCGGCCGTGCCGGTGGCGAAGTCGGGGAAGCTCCACGCCTCGTACGCCTTGACGGCGGGCAGCGGGTGGACGCGCAGCCGGACGGCGGTGATCACGCCGAGGGTGCCCTCGGAGCCGAGGAAGAGCTGGCGCAGGTCGGGGCCGGCGGCGGAGGCGGGGGCGCGGCCGAGGTCGAGCACCCCGGCCGGGGTGACGACGCGCAGCCCGCGCACCATCTCGTCGAAGCGCCCGTACCCGGCGGAGTCCTGGCCGGAGGAGCGGGTGGCCGCGAAGCCGCCGATGGTGGCGTAGCGGAAGCTCTGCGGGTAGTGGCCGAGCTCCCAGCCGCGCTCGGCAAGCAGCTCCTCCGCGGCCGGGCCGGTGAGGCCGGCGCCGAGGACGGCCTCGCCGGAGGTCTCGTCCAGGTCGAGCAGCCGGTCGAAGCGGCGCAGGTCGAGGGAGACGACGGCGGCGAGGCCGCCGCGCTCGGGGTCGAGGCCGCCGACCACGCTGGTGCCGCCGCCGAACGGGACGACGGCGATGCGGCGTTCGGCGCACACCGCGAGGACGGCGGCGACCTCCTGCTCGCTGCCGGGCAGCACGACGGCGTCGGGGGCGTCCTGCGCCTCGCGGCTGCGGCGGCGCAGCAGGTCCGGGGTGGACTTGCCGCCGGCGCGCGGCAGCCGGTCGGCGTCGGCGGCGCTGATGTGCTCCTTGCCGACCGCGCCGGCCAGCGCGTCGAGGTCCTCGGCGGAGAGCCGGGACGGGTGCAGGACGACCTCGTCGGCGCTCGGCCCGGGGGCGGCGTCGCCGGTGACGCCGAGGGCGGCGGCGAGCAGTCCCTTGATGTCGGCGGACAGCTCCTTGGCCAGGGCCGGGTCGCCCCAGGCGTCCCACTTCATCGGGGGGAGCGGAAGTGCGGCGCCGGCCGGTCCCGCTTGCGTCTCAGGTGCCATGCGTTACAGTTTCACACATCATGTCAAGTAGTAACGACGAGCCCGAGACGCCGGGCCAGACCCACGGGGGCACCGGCCAGGTCCCGGGGGCCCGCAGCACCGACGACGCGATCCTGGACGCCGCCGCCGACCTGATGGTCCATCTCGGCGTGCGCCGCACCCAGCTCGCCGAGATCGCCCGCCGTGCCGGGGTCAGCCGGCCTACCGTCTACCGCCGCTGGCCGGACGTCCGGGCGGTGATCGGCGCGCTGCTCACCCGGGAGATCCTGGCCACCCTGGAGGCCGCCGTGCCGACCGGCCGGGACCGGGAGGCCTTCGTCGAACGGACCGTGGAGATCGCCGTCCGGCTGCGCGACCACCCGGTGATCGGCGCGCTGCTGCGCTCCGACGACTCCGACCTGCTGCTCGAGTACGTCGTCGAGCGGCTCGGCGCCAGCCAGCGCGGCCTGCTGGAGGCACTGCGCACCGGCATCGAGCAGGGCCAGGCGCACGGCTCGATCCGGGCCGGCGAGCCGCTCGAACTGGCCGCCATGGTCCTGCTGACAGCCCAGTCCACCGTCCAGTCGCACCGCATGGTCGCCTCCCTGCTGCCCGAGGCGGCCTGGCGGCGCGAACTGGCCAGAGCACTGAACGGATACCTCGCGCCATGACCCCCACCGCAGGCCCGCACGCCGGTCCGCACTCCAGCTCGCACGCCGGTCCGTCCTCCGGTTCGCACGCGGGCCCGTACACCGGTCCGCACGCCGGGACCTCCCGGCTCAACGCCGTCCGAAGGGCGGCGGAGCTGGAGGTGCTCGGCGACGACGCCCGGATCGACCTCCTGGTCATCGGCGGCGGCGTCACCGGCGCCGGAGTGGCCCTGGACGCGGCCTCGCGCGGCCTGCGCACGGTGCTGGTCGAGGCCCGTGACCTCGCCTTCGGGACGAGCCGCTGGAGTTCCAAGCTGGTGCACGGCGGCCTGCGCTACCTCGCCTCCGGGCGGATCAAGGTGGCTCGGGAGAGCGCGGTGGAGCGCGGCGTGCTGATGACCCGCACCGCCCCGCACCTGATCCGCGCACTGCCCCAACTGGTGCCGCTGCTCCCGGACCTGCTGCGCCCCGGCCAGGCCGCGCTGATCCGTACCGGCTTCCACGCCGGGGACGCGCTGCGCCTGACGGCCGGCACCCCGGGCGCGCTGCTGCCCCGGGTGCGCCGGATCGACGCCGACCGGACCCGCCGGCTGGTGCCGGGCGTGCGGACGGACGGGCTGCGCGGCGCGCTGGTCGCCCACGACGGCCAACTCGTGGACGACGCCCGGCTGGTGGTCGCACTGGCCCGGACCGCCGCGCAGTACGGTGCCAGCGTGCTGACCAGGGTGCGCGCCGAGCAGGTCACCGGCACCTCGGCCCGGCTGGTCGACACCCTGACCGGGCGGGAACTCGCCGTCCGGGCCGGCGCGGTGGTCAACGCCACCGGCGTCTGGGCGGGCGAGGTGGACACCTCGATCCGGCTCCGGCCCAGCCGGGGCACCCACCTGCTGGTGGACGCGAAGGCCCTCGGCAACCCGACCGCCGCCCTCACCGTGCCGGTGCCCGGCTCCACCAGCCGCTTCGTCTTCGCCCTCCCGCAGCAGCTCGGCCGGGTCGCGATCGGCCTGACCGACGAGGACGCCCCGGGCCCGATCCCGGACGAGCCGCAGCCCACCGAGGCCGAGCGCTCCTTCCTCCTCGACACCGTCAACGCCGCCCTCGCCACCGCCCTGACCAGGGCGGACGTGATCGGCGCCTACGCCGGGCTGCGCCCGCTGATCGACACCGGGGACGGCAGCACCGCCGACATCTCCCGCGAGCACGCGGTGCTGGAGAGCCCGTCCGGGGTGATCACCGTGGTCGGCGGCAAGCTCACCACCTACCGCCGGATGGCCGAGGACGCGGTGGACACCGCCGTCCGGCTGCGCGGCCTGCCCGCCCGCGCCTGCTGGACGGCCCGGCTGCCGCTGGTCGGCGCCCCCGGCCACGGGGACAGCCGCCCGCTGCCCGCCGGGGTCCCGGAGGGCGGAACCGCCGGGCGGGTGCCCGCCTCACTGCTCGCCCGCCACGGCGGCGCGGCCCACGAGGTGCTGGCGGCCGGGGAGTTGACGCCGATCGCCGAGGGCCTGGACGTGACCCGCGCCGAGATCGCCTACGCCGTCAGCCACGAGGGCGCGCTGGACGCGGCCGACGTGCTCGACCGCCGCACCAGGATCGGGCTGGTCACGGAGGACGCCGAGCGCGCCCGGAAGGCGGTCGAGGAGATCGTCGAGGAGGCGCGGTAGCGCGGCAGCGCGTGGGGCCGGCCCGGCTGAGCGCCGTACCGGCACGTGTCCGCTCCGTTCCTGCGGCTCCACGGCTTGGCGCGGCAGCCGTGGATGGGCGCGGCCGTGTGGAGGAAGCGGAATCAGCGCGCCGTGCGCTCGGGCATCGGGTGCTGGGCGCCGGACAGCTCCAGGACGCAGGAGAGCGGGTGCTCGGCCAGGCCGGTGCGGTCCAGCCGCACCGCGAGCGGCCTCGGCGGGGTCGGCGGCTCCTCGGCGACCTGGGCGGTGAGGGTCAGCGGATAGTCGCCGTGCCCGTGGACCCGGTGGAAGTCGCACTCCTTGCCGTCGACCAGCAGCTCGGTCTCGGTGATCCAGCCGGACCGGACGTTGACGGTCACCGAGTGCCCGCCCTGGTCGAGGTGGAAGCTGTACCGCTGGCGCATCGGGACCTCCGGCGACCGGGCCTGCGACGAGGGGAGACGGCGGCGAGCCGACGAGGGGGAAGGGGTGAAGAGCGGACGAGGGGAAATCCACTGCCAGTCTAGGGCGGGAGGTCGCTAGGGTGCTCGGCATGCGGAGCACAGCGGGCGGCCTGCGGCCGTACGGGCCGGACGAGGAGGTGGCCGAGGACGAGTACGTCCTCGGCCTGTGCCGGGTGCCGGTCAAGGTGAGGACGGGGCGCGGGGCCGGCCCGGCGCCGCAGCCCGGGCGGCTGGAGGCCTGGGTCGACGGCGGCGCCCTGCGGGCCGCCCTGCGCCGTCTGGGTGCGCGGACCCTGCCCACCCTCGCCCGCCACGAGCCGGACCTCGACTTCAGCAGCCGGATCCGGCAGCCGTCGATGGCCGCGCTGGTCCGGGAGATCGAGCAGGTGGACCTGGCCCGGCTCCCGGCCGCCGAGCGCGAGGTGCTGGGCCTGCTGCTGGGCTGGGGCCGCAGGGCGACGGCCGAGAACGGTGCGCTGCGGATCGAGATCGACGCCGTGCGGTGACGCCCTGGCCGGGCCGGCGGCGGTTCCCGCGCAGGGTTCCCGTGTGCGACCCGGAGAAATTCCCGGGGTGGGCCCGCCTGCAGACGGATTCTCGTGATCTCTACAGTGTTGTAGATTCGTCCACAGGGAGAGATCAGAGGAGGGCATTGTGGGAGTTTCGCTGGCCAAGGGCGGCAACGTCTCGCTGAGCAAGGAGGCGCCCGGTCTGAGCGCCGTGATCGTCGGTCTCGGCTGGGACGTGCGCACCACCACCGGGGCCGACTACGACCTGGACGCCAGTGCGCTGCTGTGCAACGCGCTGGGCAAGGTGGTCTCGGACCAGCACTTCGTCTTCTTCAACAACCTCCGCAGCCCCGAGGG
This sequence comes from Kitasatospora sp. NPDC056800, assembly GCF_042789775.1. Classification (NCBI taxonomy): domain Bacteria; kingdom Bacillati; phylum Actinomycetota; class Actinomycetes; order Kitasatosporales; family Streptomycetaceae; genus Kitasatospora; species Kitasatospora sp. NPDC056800. The sequence goes on from NZ_JBHUAL010000011.1 coordinate 38,982, forward strand.
TTCGGTCGAGCACAGCGGCGACAACCTGACCGGCGGCGGAGACGGGGACGACGAGCAGATCAAGGTCGACCTGGACCGCGTCCCGGCCGACGTGGCCAAGGTGGTCTTCCCGGTGTCGATCTACGACGCCGACGCCCGGCTGCAGAACTTCGGCCAGGTGCGCAACGCGTTCATCCGGATCGTCAACCAGGCCAACGGCCTGGAGATCGCGCGCTACGACCTGACCGAGGACGCCTCGACCGAGACCGCGATGGTCTTCGGCGAGCTGTACCGCAACGGCAACGAGTGGAAGTTCCGCGCCATCGGCCAGGGCTACGCCTCCGGCCTGCGCGGCATCGCGACCGACTACGGCGTCAACGTCTGACCGTCGCCAGTCGGTAGTGGTCAACGCCCCTTCGCCCGAAGCGGGTCGACCGGGGTTCGGCAGTCACGGCCACGCGCTCAGTCGGTACGGCCGAGCGCGTGGCCGCCGAAACCCCCGCCGCCGGTGAACTGGTGGTGCCACCAGGCGGTCATGGCCGGTTCGTCCATCCCCGACCAGTCCGGCGCCGCGGTGACCTGGGCCCGGCCCAGGGTGCGGCCCAGCTCCACCAACTCCCGCCCGGCCGCCGTCCGTTCGCGGTCGTAGGCGGCCAGCAGAGCTGCCCAGGAGCCGGCCTCCCGCCCGGCCAGCTCGAAGGCGTGGGCGTCCTGGATCGCCTTCACCGCGCCGCTGGTGTTGTGCGGGCGCACCACGGTGGCCGCGTCCCCGCCGATCAGCAGCCGTCCGGCCGTCCGGGCCGGGGCCGCCAGGTCGTAGACCGGCTGGAGGAAGGTCCGTTCGCGCGGGGTCAGGGTGACCAGGCCGGCCCAGTACGGCGGCAGGTACCGCTCGGCGAGCCGGCGCAGCTCGTCCACCTGCGGGTCGGTGAGGCTGCCCGCCGGGATGCTGGTCGGGCCGTCCAGGCGCAGCCAGGCGGGGGTGGGGGCGTAGAAGACCCAGTTCACCTGGGTGCGGCCGGGCGCGACCCCGGGGATGCGGTAGATCACCACCTGGCCGCCGGGGTAGCAGGCGGTGATGCACTGCTCCTCCGGCCAGGGCGCCGCGCCGCCGGGCAGCTCGGCCAGCAGGGCGGCGTCGTAGCTGCCTCGCCAGCACACGTACCCGGCGTACTCGGGCTCGGCCTGCGGGCAGACGGCCTCGCGGACCACCGAGCGGTAGCCGTCGGCGCCGATCACCAGGTCGTACGTCTCGCGGCCGCCGTCCGTCTCGACCCAGGCGCCGTCGGCCTCGGCCCGGGGGCCGTCAGCCTCAGCCTGGGGGCCCTCCGACCCACCGCCGTCCGGTTCGCCCCCGCCCGGCTCGTTGCCGACGGCCGTCACGGTGGCACCCAGCCGGAACTCGACCTGCTCGGGCATCCGTTCACGCAGGGCCTGCCAGAGCACGCCCCAGTGGTGCGAGTGGAACGGGAAGGGCTGGGCCCAGAGCAGTCGCCCGCAGCCGTCCCGCCCGTCGCCCTCGCCGGCCGCGCCCCGGGCGACCCAGCGGCGGACGGTGAGGCGGTGGCGGCGGGTGTCCGCGTCGAGGTGTCCGGCCCGGACCAGTTCGTCGAAGCGGTCGTTGTGGGTGCACAGCCCCACGCCGCGGTCCTCCAGGTGCCCGGGGCTGCGTTCCAGCACCACCACCCGTTCCGCGCCGAGCCGGGCGGCCGCGCCGGCGAAGGCGCTCCCGGCGATGCTGCCCCCGACCACGGCCACCGAGCCACCGCGCACGGTCGCTCCTCTCCTGAGTCCCGAGCTTCGAGTCCGCGGCGTCCCCGCGATGCGATGTCCCCCCGCGACGCCCCCGCGATGTCCGGGACACGACGATACGCGTCCGGTCGGTCCCCGGCGCCGTGTTCGAGCCATCCGGAGGGCTCTCCCGGCGACCCTGGAGAGCCTTATGCAACTAGTTGCATACCCCGCCGCCCGTCCCCTACCCTGCGGTAACAACGCCCCCGGTCCACAACGCCCCCGGTCCACTCCCCGGTCCACTCCCCGCCCGCGCCCCAGGAGACGTCGATGAGCGCCCACCCCGGCAGCAACCGCTACCCGCACCTGCTCAGCCCGCTCGACCTCGGCTTCACCACCCTGCCCAACCGCGTGATCATGGGCTCGATGCACGTCGGCCTGGAGGAGGCCCCCGGCGGCTACGAGCGGATGGCCGCCTTCTACGCCGAGCGGGCCCGCGGCGGCGTCGGCCTGATCGTCACCGGCGGCATCGCCCCCAACGAGGCCGGGCGCCCCTGGGAGGGCGGCGCGATGCTGACCACCGAGGAGGAGGCCGACCGGCACCGCGTGGTCACCGACGCGGTGCACGCCGCCGGCGGCAGGATCGCCCTCCAGATCCTGCACTTCGGCCGCTACGCCTACCACCGCGACCTGGTCGCCCCCAGCGCGATCCAGGCCCCGATCAGCCCCTTCACGCCCAACGCGCTCACCGCCGAGCAGGTCGAGCAGACCATCGAGGACTTCGCCCGCTGCGCCGAACTCGCCCGCCGCGCCGGGTACGACGGCGTCGAGATCATGGGCTCCGAGGGCTACCTGGTCAACGAGTTCATCGTCGCCGCGACCAATCACCGCGAGGACGAGTGGGGCGGCACGTACGAGCGGCGGATGCGCTTCCCGGTGGAGATCGTCCGCCGGGTCCGCGAGCGGGTCGGCGAGGACTTCATCATCGTCTACCGCCTCTCCATGCTCGACCTGGTGCCCGGCGGCTCCACCCTCGACGAGGTCGTGCGGCTCGCCCAGGCCGTCGAGGCCGCCGGGGCGACCATCATCAACACCGGCATCGGCTGGCACGAGGCCCGCATCCCCACCATCGCCACCTCGGTGCCGCGCGGCGCCTTCGGCTGGGTGACGAAGAAGGTGATGGGCAAGGTCGGCATCCCGCTGGTCACCACCAACCGCATCAACACCCCCGAGATCGCCGAGCAGTTGCTCGCCGAGGGCAGCGCGGACCTGGTCTCGATGGCCCGCCCGCTGCTCGCCGACGCCGACTTCGTCGCCAAGGCCCGGGACGACCGCGCCGAGGCCATCAACACCTGCATCGGCTGCAACCAGGCCTGCCTCGACCACACCTTCAACCTCCAGATCACCTCCTGCCTGGTCAACCCGCGCGCCTGCCACGAGACCGAACTCGTCCTCGGGGCAACGAAGTCGCGCAAGCGGATCGGCGTCGTCGGGGCGGGCCCGGCCGGCCTCGCCTTCGCCGTCTCCGCCGCCGAGCGCGGCCACGACGTCACCCTGTACGACGCCGCCGAGGCGATCGGCGGGCAGCTGAACATCGCCCGGCGCATCCCCGGCAAGGAGGAGTTCGACGAGACGCTGCGCTACTTCCGCACCCGGTTGGCCGAGTTGGGCGTCACGCTGCGGCTCGGCGCGACCGTCACCGCCGAGCAGCTGGCCGGGCAGGGCCACGACGAGCTCGTCCTCGCCACCGGCGTCACCCCGCAAACTCCCGCCGACATCCCGGGAATCGACCACCCCAGCGTGCTCGGCTACCTCGACGTGCTGCGCGACGGCGCGCCGGTCGGCGAGCGGGTCGCCATCCTCGGCGCCGGCGGCATCGGCTTCGACGTGGCCGAGTTCCTCACCGACCCGGGCGACGCGGCGAGCCTCAACCCGCCGGTGTTCCAGGCGAAGTGGGGCATCGACCCGGAGTACCGCGAGCGCGGCGGCCTGCGCGCCCCGGAGCGGCCGAAGCCCCCGCGCAGCGTCCACCTGCTCCAGCGCAGGACCAGCAAGGTCGGCGCCGGCCTCGGCAAGACCACCGGCTGGATCCACCGCACCGAGCTCAAGCACCGCGGCGTGGTGATGGTCCCCGGCGTCACCTACGACCTGATCGACGACGCCGGTCTGCACATCACGGTGGACGGCGAGCGCCAACTGCTGCCCGTGGACACCGTCGTGCTCTGCACCGGCCAGGAGCCGCGCCGCGACCTGTACGAGGCGCTGCGCGAGCGCGGCCTGCCGGTGCACCTGATCGGCGGCGCCGACGTGGCCGCCGAACTGGACGCCAAGCGCGCCATCAAGCAGGGCACCGAGCTCGCCGCGGCGCTCTGAGCCCTCGCGTTCCGTACGGTCGGTGCCCCCGCGTCCCGCACGGTCGGCGCCCCCGCCGCGAGCGGGGGTGCCGACCGAAAACCACTCGCCGTCCGCCCGGGGGCCGTTGCTAGTATCCGCAGGTCGCAGCGCGGATCACGGCGCGCGGGGCGTGGAGCGGATCACAGGGGAGAGCAGGCCGATGGACGAGCAGGGCGAGACGGCGTACGCGCCGATGGCGGACGAGCCGGCGGCGGACGAGCGGGTCGAGTTGGCGTACATGCCCACGGTGGCGGACTTCCGGGAGGCCCTGGCCGCCCGGTCCCGGGCGACGCGCGCGGGCCGGCGCCAGCGGGCGTTCCTGTACCTGCTCGTCGTCTGCGGCCCGCTCATCGCCGCGCTCGACCTCTCCACCGGCAAGGGCATCGGCTTCCCGCCGGTGTTCATGGTGCCCGCCGCGCTGGCCCTGCTCCTCTGGCTGCCCCGGCTGCAGGCCGGCCAGTTCCACAAGTTGACCGCCGACAAGGGCGAGTTCACCGCCACCGTGGCAGCGTCCGGCGTGACCATCACCAACCGCCACTCCACCAGCACCCTGACCTGGCAGGCGGTCCCGCACCACGTGGAGACCCCGGGGCTGTTCGTCCTGCTGAGCAACGACAAGAACAACTCCTGCCTGGCCGTCCTGCCCAAGCGCGGCACCGCCGACCCCGACCGGCTGCGCGCCGTACTCGACCGGCACGCCCCCGCGCCCGCCCGGGGCTGAGCCCGGCCCGTCCCGCGCGCCCGTACCCCGCCTTCGCCCCGTTCGTCCCCTGCCCGCTCCCCGTACGATCGACGGCATGTCGCTGCCGCACGCCATCCTCACCGCCCTGCTGGAGAAACCGTCCTCGGGGCTGGAGCTGACCAGGCGGTTCGACCGGTCGATCGGCTTCTTCTGGCCCGCCACCCACCAGCAGATCTACCGCGAACTGGGCCGGCTGGAGGCCTCCGGACAGATCCGGGCCCTCCGGCCGGAGGCACCGGTGCGCGGGCAGAAGAAGGAGTACGAGGTGCTCCCGGAGGGCCGCGCCGAACTGGCCCGCTGGACCGCCGAGGGCGCCGCTCCGCGCGCCGTCCGGGAGCCCCTGCTGCTGCGGCTGCGGGCGGCCGCGGTGGTCGGCACGGACGGCCTGACGGCCGAGCTGGAACGCCATCTCGCCCTGCACCGCCAGCAGTTGGCCGACTACCGGGAGATCGAGCGGCGCGACTTCCCGGCCGAGCGGGCGGACGAGGAGAACCGGCTCCAGCACGCGGTGCTGCGGGCCGGCATCGGACTGGAGAGCTTCTGGGTGCAGTGGCTCGCCGAGACCCTCGACACCCTGCCGGCCGAGCCCTCCCGCCCGGCCGGCCCCTCCGACGCTTCCGCGGCCTCCGACCGGCCCTGACCTGCGCCGATCCCCGCCCGCGCGCCCGGCCCCGCCCCCGGTGGGACACTGGTGGCCTGTCCCTTCCCGAACTCTCGACCGGGGGACCCGTATGTCTCTGACCAGGCCCTTCCACGCCCTCACCGCCGCGGCCGTCGTCGTGGCGGTCGCCCTGGGCCCGGCCGCCCTCCCGGCGTCCGCCGCAACCGCCCAGCCACTGCCCTCCGCCGACCAGCTGAAGTCGGCCCTGCTGACCGCGGCCGACCTCGGCCCCGGCTGGACCGAGTCCCCGGCGACCCAGAGCCCCAGCCCCAGCGCCGGCGCGAGCCCCAGCGCGAGCCCGTCGAACCCGGTGACCGGATGCGACGCGCTCAGCGCCCTGATCAACATGTACGTCACCCGGCCGGGCGCGGCGATCCCGCGCGCCGAGACCGAACTCGACGGCCCGAACGGCAACCCGATGGTCACCCAGGCCCTCGCGGCCGAGCCGTCCGACCAGCTCGCCACCGACTTCAACTCCGCCGCCGACGCCCTGAAGACCTGCCACACCATCACCTTCAACGCCGGCCCCAGCGACACCGTGACCTTCACCGTCAGCCCGGTCACCCTCGGCGACCGCAAGGACGCCCCCGCCGTCCACCTCGACGGCACCCTGGCCGGCGTCCGACTCAACGGCTACGTCGGCATCGAACGCTTCGGCACGGTGGCCATGGCCTTCGGCTACTTCGAACGCCAGGGCAGCAACGAACAGGCCGCCTCCATGGAGTACCGCACCGCCGTCGCCAAGGTCGAACGCGCCCTCGGCGCCAAGGCCGGCAGCACCACCGCCCCCACGGCCGTCCCCGCCACCCCCACCGAGGGCCGCCGCGTCTGACCCGCCCCGCCCTCCGAACACCACCGCGGCCCCCCACCGAACGCACGAGGCGCTCGGCGAGGGGCCGCGGCGGTGGCCTGACGGCGACCGGACGGGGAGCCACGTTTTGGTTGTCCGGGAGCTCCTGTGAAGGCCCTCGTCGCTCTGATGTTCCTGGTCCCCTTGTTTCAAGGAGCCCGCGGCGGGCGCCGGACCGCTCGGCGAGGACCAAGGGACCTGGAAGACTGGGAGCGTCGATGATGCCGGGGTGGGGGTTCTCGTGACCTTGCGGAACTACGACAGAGGGCATGGCTGCCAGATCTACCTGCAGGAAGAACGGAACGGGCAGCCTGACGTACGCAGAGGGATGAGCAGGAGACCGGTCTTCGGTGGGGGAGGCGATTCGCGTGGTGGGACGTTCGGTGGTGTTCCGGATGGTACTGGTGGGGTTGTTGTGTGGCGCCAGTGCGTGCACCGGGGCGTCCGGTGGGCACGGCGGGGCGTCGGCGGGCGCCGCGTCCGGTGGGGTGGCGGCCGAGGTCGCGTGGCCGCTCGGCGAGGAAGGGGCGACGCTCTCGGAGGTCGAGAGGCGGCGGATCCTGCGATTGGCCGAGGAGAACGGCTGGGCTCCGGCCGGTGGCGAGGCCACGGAGGTTCGGTACGACAGCGGGTACGGCCCGGAGCTGATCTGGCGGGCGAAGGGGACCGGCGCGGTCTGTTCGGGATCGTCGCGTAGCTCGGGTCCCTGTATTCCGCTCGCGGACATCGCCGCGAGGCCGAACCCGGGGGTCGGAACCTTCATCGGCGCCGCCCTCCACGAGGGGAAGTGGTCGGTCATGCTGCTGTCCAGCGGTGAGACGGTCGATCGGGTCATGTGCCAGGGGCGGAGCTTTCCGGCACGGAGGGCGTACGAGGTCACGGTCGACGGCGTGCTCCACACCGTCTACACGGTGTCGATACCGCGCGGACTCCAGGGCGAGTACCGGGTGGCCGTCCGACGGGACGGGCAGCCGGCCGAGGACCGCGTGACGCTCAACATGGATCGGGTCGCCGGCCCGGCGCGGTGCTGACCGGGCGGGCGAGGGCGGTGCACGGCGGGTGAGGCGGCGGCCCGGGCCACAGGGGGAGGAACGGGTGACCGTGCTGTGCGGGGCTTCCCGAAGTCGCGGGAGGGGGTGGTCCTGCTGGCGGGCCTCCTGCTGATCGTCAGAGCGTGGTTCGCCCGGCGCTGATCCGGCAGGCCGAGAAGACTGGGGCCGTCCGGTCGGCGGTGCCATGGCGAAGTCTTGAGCAATGCGTATGGGGGGATGAGTCACGTGGTGGGACGTTCCATGAGGGTGAGCGCTGTTCTCGTGGGTCTGGTGTGTGCTGCCAGTGCGTGCAGCGGGGGTGGGGCCGGAGGGGTGGCGGGCAAGGGTGTCACGTCGGCGCCCGTGGTCCGGCCGGTGTTTGCGGAGAGCTCGAAGCAGGTGATCCTGCGGACGGCGAAGGAGAACGGGACGGCGCCGGCGGGTGATCGGTTCACGCTGGTCGAGTACGACGGCGGGTACGGGCCGGAGCTGATCTGGCAGGCGGAGCGGACCGGGGGTCTGTGCGCCGCGTCGGAGAGCGTCATGGCGGGTTGGTGCGAGACGGTGGAGGAGACCTCCGGGCGGCGGGTTCCCGGCGTCGGCGTCTTCGTGGACCCGGGGCTGCGCGAACGCGACGGGAAGGCGTGGTGGGTGGTGCGGGTGATGGCCAGCGGTGAGACGATCGACCGTCTGTCGTGCCAGGGAAGGGACTTCCCGGTCCGCCAGGTGTACGCGGTCGACCTGGCCGGGGCCCGGCGCACCGTCTACACCGCCTCAATCCCGAGGAATCTCCAGGGGGAGTACCGGGTGGCCGTCCAGCGGGACGGGAAGCCGGACGAGGATCGTCTCGACCTCGGCTTCGAGAAGGGCCGTGTCGTGCAGTGCTGAGGGGCCGGCCGCCCTCGGGCCCGCTGTACCGGCGGATTCTGCCTGGCCGACGCCGAACTGCTGAAGCGCCGTTTCCCGCAGCTGGGTTCGCTGTCGGCGGCGATGTGGGTCGGTCGGGTGCTGACGCAGAACTCCGTGACGTGGGTTCCCGGGCCGACCGACGTGAGTATGCAAGGGGTGGCACGGGTCGAGTCGGCGACGCTGGCGGAGATCACGGTGAACGGGACGTGGGAGGAGGTCTCCATCGGTTGCGGTGTCCCGGAGGAGATCGCCGCCGAGGTGGGTGGCCCGACCAGGTGGCTCCACAGCAGGGCCTTCGACGAGTCGGTCACCCGGACCCAGTACTCGGGGAGCTTCTACTTCGACAAGCAGACTGGCCGGGTCTACTTCTGTGCGGTCAACCCGAAGACCAGGGAGGGGAGTTGAGCGTCTACGGGCCTTGCGGGCGGCCGTACCCCCGTGACGGCCGCCCGCCGTACCGGGCCTACGGGTGGTAGACGACCTCCGGGAAGGCCGTCGACGGTCCGTCGAGCAGGTTGCCGCAGTGCCGGCCCCGCAGGTGGAGGTCGAAGAAGGCGCGCGGGTAGGCCTGTTGGACGAGGACGCCGCGGTCGGGGTCGAGGGTGCCGACCTGGGACTGGATGTCCTGCTCGGTCATGCCGAGCAGCTTGCCCGCCTGCGGGATCAGCGTCATGTTGTCGCCGTAGGAGCTGTGGATGGCGCCGGTGGCCTGGACGTCGAGGCGCCAGCCGCGCAGGTGGCCCCAGAAGGTCTCGATGAACGGGCTGGTGGCCCGGGTGTAGCGGGCGGTCATCATCATGAACGGCCGGTCGATGTCGGTGGTGATGGCGGGGTTCGACTCCATCCGCCCGTCCAGGGTGAGCCCGGCGCGGATGCGCTGGTCGGCGACCATGGCGAGGCCGACGGCGGTGCCGCCCTTGGACCAGCCGAAGGCGCCCATGTTCCGCGCGTCCAGGTTGCCGAGCAGGCCGGTCGGCAGGGTGCGGCCGTCGACGTCGGGGTTGCGGCCGTTGGCGAGGTCGACGACGCGGTCGAGGAGGAAGAGCAGGTCGGCGGCGTAGTCCTTGGGGGCCAGCCCCGGGGCGACGCCGTCCCGGGTGACGACGGTGCCGTCGGGGAACTCGGTGAATCCGTCGTGGGTGTGGTCGACGGTGACGACGGCGAAGCCGTGGCTGGCCAACTCCTGGACCACGATGGTGTGGTCGGCGCGGTGGCTGCCCGCGCCGTGCGAGTAGACGATGACGGGCAGCGGCCGGCCGGCCCGGTGGACGGGGGCGCCCTGGTGGCCGGCGGTGAGCGGGGCGAGTGAGAGGGGGAGGGGGAAGCCGGCGTCGTCGAGGAAGGCCTTCAGGGCGCCGTCGGTCATCCAGGGGGCGAGCGGGTACGCGTCGGCGGCCGAGGCCCGGGCCGGGTACCAGACGGTGGCCATCAGCTCGCGGAACTTTCCGGGCCGGGCGTTCGGGTCGAGCCTGGCCTCGTCGCGCAGGTGCAGCGGCACCATGCCCACGGGGAAGGGGCCGGTGGGCGCGGGCAGGGTGAGGCGGTCGGGGGAGCCGGGGCCGGTGCCGGTGCCCGTGGAGGAAGCGGGGGTGGAGGCGGGGGCGGCCGAGGCGGCGTGGGCGAGGCCCAGCGGCGCGACGGCGCCCAGTGCGAGGGCGGCGCCGAGCATGCGGCGGCGGCTCGGTCCGGTGGGGCGGGCGGTCGGCGTGCTGTCCATCGGCGTGCTGTCCATCGGCGTGGTGCCCGTCGGCGTCGTGTCCATCGGCGTGGTGTCCATGCGCGGAACGCTGTCACGGGGGGCGCGGGGGCGGCATCGGCCTGCGGATTGATGATCTGTCACCCGGCATTGGCCCACGGGTTTACATCCCCGGGCTGATGCGGAACGGGCGTGCGCGGGGTCTCGCGGAGGGCGGCCCCGAGGGCGTGCGGTCGGCGTCTCGGCCCCCTCGGGTGCGGGAGGGGGCCGAGGGGGCCGAGAGGGATGGTGCCGTTGCCGATGTGCCTAGACGAAGTTCTTGTCGATCAGCATCTGCAGCACGTTGACGTGGAAGTCCGGGAAGTCCATCGGCACGATGCCGAACCGGGCGCGCTGCTGGGTGCGGGCGTTCAGGTACGGGTAGATGCTGCGGTCCATCAACGTCTGAGAGCTGGTCTTGGGCCAGTAACCACCGGCGTACGAGAGGAAGTTGACGAACATCTTCGAGTAGCCCGGGTTGAGGAAGGCCTTGTCGAACTGGGCGACGATGCGCTGGCCCTTGGTCCCCAGGGGGTCGGTGCCGCCGGTCTGCCAGAGGTCCTGGGTGTCGAAGTAGCCGTTCTCGCCGCTGGACCAGTCGATCAGGCCCCACGGGTTGGTGAAGTCGGCGATCAGGACGACCTTCCCCCGGGCGGTGGCGAGGGTCGGCCAGCCGTAGAAGTGGAACAGGCCGCGGTAGCCGAGCCCGTCGAGGTAGTGGTTGATCCGCCGCATGAACTCGGTGTCGTCGAGCGCCTGGCCGCCGGCGCGCTCGTTGCGCAGGCGCATCAGGACGGTCTCGCCGGGGTGCGAGCGGAGGAAGGAGCGGCACTGGTCGAGCACGTCCTGGAGCCGGAGGTGCTGGTAGTTGTCCGAGTGGTAGATCCCGAGTTCGTCGGGCGCGCCCTGGAGGCCGTTGCAGCGGATGTCGAGGAAGCGGACGCCCTCGGTCAACTGCTGGGGGAGGCCCCAGTTCTGGGTGTGCGACCACTCGGTGCCGTAGGCGGGGTTCTCGCAGCAGGAGTCGTGGGTGCCGGGGATGGTGAGGTCCAGGAGGGAGGTGCTGCCGTTCAGGCGGCTCATCCAGCTGTCGGTCGGCAGCCCGCGCGGGGTGGTCGAGGCGGCGGCGGAGGGGGAGGCCGAGGCGCTGCCCGGGAGGGCGAGGCCTCCGAGGGCGGCGGCGCCGAATCCCGCGCCCCAGCTGAGGAGTTCACGACGTGCGATGCCCATGGTGTGGCTCCTTGGGGTCCAGTCGGTCCGGAGTCGTCCGGTTGGTCCGGTCGGTCGTGCGAGTCGTGCGAGTGGTGCGCTTGTCATCTTGGAGCACGCGGCCACTGCTTTGGCAGGTTCACGACGCCGGCAATCCGGTGCCGGACGGCCCCGGCGGGGTGAAGATCGAAATGCGCGGACGGCCGCCGCCCGCCACGGTGGGACCGTGGCTGCGATCGTCGTCCTCTTCGAACTGGCCCCGGACCAGGCCCTCGGCCCCGAGGGCGTCGGGCCGGGCGTGGTCGCGGTGCACGCCGCCGGCCAGGACCCGGACGTCCCGGAGGACCCGCAGGCGCGCACCCTCTGCGGGCTGGACACCGCGCCGATGGAGCACGCCCACTACCGCCCCGCCCGGCCGGGCGAGCCGTGGTACCCGCCCGAGCTGGAGCAGCAGCGGTGCCGGCTCTGCGAGGCGGCGCTGCACCGGCTTTGAGGGCCCTGAGGATCAGGAGAACGTTCGAGCGGCCGGTCAGCGGGGCCGGTGGGCGATCGCGGCGAACATCGTCACCGACAGGTGGAACGCCCCGTGCGCGGCGGCCGCGTCGAGGTCGGCGTAGAGCCGGTCGCGCTGCTCCTCGGTGAGCAGGCCCCGGCCGACGGCCGCCGCACCGAGACCGCGGAGGATCGGTCCGCCGACCGTGTGGGGGTCGTGCACGAGGACGTCGGCGCCGAGGGTGTCGACGGTCAGCCCGGCCTCGACCAGCCAGCCCGTGAGGCTGCGCCCGGCCTCCGGGTGGGCGGCGGCGCCCTGGACGACGGCGGCCAGCGCGGGACGGACCTCCGGGGCCACCGGGTGCAGCAGGAAGGTCGACCAGTCGGTGTCCAGCAGCGCGACCCGGCCGCCCGGGCGCAGCACCCGGGCCATCTCGGCGACGGCCTTCGCCGGGTCGGTGAGGTGCTGGAGAACGCGCTCGCACCAGACCGCGTCCAGCTCGCCGTCGGGCAGCGGCAGCGCCTGCGCGTCGCCGTCCAGGAAGCGGGCCGGGCTGTCGGCCTCGGTGGTGCGCCGCTCGGCGACGGCCCGCAGACCGGGGTGCGGTTCGACGCCGATCGCGCTTCCCGTGCTGCCGCCGGCCGCACCGCCCTCCGGGCTGACCGCCGCCGCGAGCACCCGGGTCTCCGAACCGGTGCCGGCGCCGACGTCCAGCGCGCGCTCGCCGGGGCGTACGGCGAGCCGCTCGTGCGCCCACGCGCGCAGGCGCCGTACCCCGGGGTTGGCGGCTTGGGCGTCCAGCGCGGCGACCAAGCGGTCGGTTTTCGCCGGGTCGGCGTTGGCGCGGTGGAAGGCCGAGGTGGGGCGCGGGTCGGTCATGGGCGCCACCCTAAACGGACATGACGGTCCATCGGCGACATCCCGTCCGCGCTCCTCGCGGCACGGCTCGTCTGGGACGGCGGTCCGCCCGCTGCCGACCGGCAGGGGCCCCGGGGTGGCGGGTCCGGCCGACTTCCCGCTCCTCGCGCCCGCCGCCGAGGGTCAGAGTTCCGGTAGTGCCTCGCCGACGCGGGGTTCGCGGTGCTCGGTGAGCCAGAACAGGTAGCCGCGCAGGTAGGCCTCCAGCCCGTCGTCGAGGTAGGCAGCGTACTGGCGCAGGGCGTCCGGTTCGTTCCGGCCGTCGTCGCCCAGTCGCAGTTCGTCGGCGATCCAGGCGCGGACCTCGTCCCGGCGGGCCCACCAGTCGCGTACCGCCTGCGGGGTCCAGTGCCGGTCGCCGTCCCAGGCGTAGCCGCCCAGGGGCTCGTCGTGGGCGATCTCGACCAGGGCGGCCACTTCACGCGGGTTGACGGGCTGGCGGTGGACGAACTCGCAGTGCCTGTCGTCGGAGAGCACGTGCTCGGGGAGGTAGTACGGGCCGTTCAGCCCGCTGTCGGTCTCGCCGGCGTAGAACGGGCCGGGCACGTTCAGCCAACCGCGCTGCTCCCAACGGCCGCGGCCCACCGAGTCGGCCATCTCCCGGGCGGTCGGCAGCGGGTCCCAGTAGGCGAGCTCCTGCCACGGCCCCTCCGCCGGGTGGAGGAGCAGCCGCCCGCGCATCCGGACTGCCGACTGCCGCAGCGCCGCCTCGTGCGAGAGCTCCTGCCCCCGGTTCAGCGACCGGATCCACCGGCCGATCACCCCGCCCACCTGCGTCTTTCTCATGCGGCCCAGCCTAGGACCTGCTCGGGCGAAGGGCCTCGGTGAAGTGGCGGCCGCCTCATTCGGCGTCGGACGCGCCCTGGCGGCTCCGGTGCGCGGGAAGTCGGCCGGGCCGACTTCCCGTGCACGCCGGCTCAGGCGGACGCCTCGCCGGTGGCGGTGTCCGTGCAGCAGGCCTCGGGGGCGCCGGCGGCGCTCTTGCCGAGGGTGTCGGCGTCGGCCTTGACCACGTAGACCTCCCAGGGCTCCCTGCCGGGGGCGGTCACCCAGACCTTGTCCTGGACGGCGTAGCAGCAGGAGGTGTCGTTCTCCTCGAAGGCGGCGAGGCCGGCGTCCCGGAGGCGGGTGGTGGCGGCGGTGACCTGCTCGGTGGAGGCGACCTCGACGCCGAGGTGGTCCAGGCGGGTGTCCTCGCCCGGCTCGCCCTCGATGAGGACGAGCTTCAGCGGGGGCTCGGTGATGGCGAAGTTCGCGTAGCCGGGGCGGCGCTTGGCGGGCTCGGTGCCGAAGAGCTTGGTGTAGAAGGCGATGGAGCCTTCGAGGTCGGCGACGCGCAGGGCGAGCTGGACACGGGACATGGTGGCCTCCAACAGGCTGGATCGAGCCTGGATCGATATCCGTCGATGCAAGCTTGCGGACTGGATCGGCGTTCGTCAATATAGAAGCATGTCGAAACAGGAACTCCGAGTGCTGGGCCAGGACGACGGCGCGGACGGCTGCTGCCCCGGGCTGCTGAGCGCTCCGCTGGACGAAGGGCAGGCCGCCGAACTGGCGCCGCTGTTCAAGGCCCTGGGCGATCCGGTGCGGCTGCGGCTGCTGTCGATGATCGCCTCCGGCGCCGGCGGCGAGGTGTGCGTCTGCGACCTGACCCCGGCCTTCGACCTGTCCCAGCCGACGATCTCCCACCACCTGAAGCTGCTGCGGCAGGCCGGGCTGATCGACTCCGAGCGCCGGGGCACCTGGGTGTACTACCGGCTGGTCCCCGAGACCACCGACCGCCTCGCGGGCGTCCTCACCCGCCCGGCGCCGCTCGAACCCGGCTCGGTGTCGCCCGGAGCCGCCGAGTGAGCGCCGCAACCGGGGCGCCCGCCCCCGTCGCCGGCCGGCTGTCGTTCGTCGACCGCTACCTCGCGCTCTGGATCCTCGCCGCGATGGCCCTCGGCATCGGCCTCGGCCGGCTCGTCCCGGGCCTGGGCGACGCGCTCGCGAAGGTGACCGTCACCGGCGTCTCGCTGCCGATCGCGCTCGGCCTGCTGGTGATGATGTACCCGGTGCTCGCCAAGGTCCGCTACGACCGGCTGGACACCGTCACCCGGAACCGCCGCCTGCTGATCCCCTCCCTGGTGCTCAACTGGCTGGTCGGGCCCGCCGTGATGTTCGCCCTCGCCTGGCTGCTGCTGCCCGACCTGCCGGAGTACCGCACCGGGCTGATCATCGTCGGCCTCGCCCGCTGCATCGCCATGGTGATCATCTGGAACGACCTGGCCTGCGGCGACCGGGAGGCCGCCGCCGTGCTCGTCGCCCTGAACTCCGTCTTCCAGGTGGTCGCGTTCGGCGCGCTGGGCTGGTTCTACCTGTCCGTGCTGCCCGGGTGGCTCGGCTTGGAACAGGCGGCGCTCGACGTGTCGGCCTGGGAGATCGCCCGCAGCGTGCTGGTCTTCCTCGGCATCCCGCTCGCCGCCGGCTACCTCACCCGCCGCCTGGGCGAGAAGGCCCGCGGCCGCACCTGGTACGAGACCGGGCTGCTGCCGCGGATCGGCCCGTTCGCGCTGTACGGGCTGCTGTTCACGATCGTCGTCCTGTTCGCGCTCCAGGGCCGTGCGATCACCTCGCAGCCCCTCGACGTCGCCCGGATCGCGCTGCCGCTGCTGGTGTACTTCGCCGTCATGTGGGCCGGTTCCCTGGCGCTGGGCCGCGCGGTGGGCCTGGACCACCCGCGCGCCACCACCCTGGCGTTCACCGCCGCGGGCAACAACTTCGAACTGGCCATCGCCGTCGCCATCGCCACCTTCGGCGCCACCAGCGGCCAGGCCCTCGCCGGAGTCGTCGGGCCGCTGATCGAGGTGCCGGTGCTCATCGGCCTCGTCCACGTGGCCCTCGCCGCCCGCCGCTACTTCCCCCAGCCCGCCACCGCCGTCGAAGGGTCCGCCCGTGTCTGAGCCTCAGCCGCCCGTGCCTGCAGCCGTGTTGCCGTCCGGGCCGTCCAAGCCGTCCGTGCTGTTCGTCTGCGTGCACAACGCCGGCCGTTCCCAGATGGCCGCCGCCTTCCTCAGCCACCTCGGCGGCGACCGGGTCGAGGTCCGGTCGGCCGGGTCCGCGCCCGCCGACACCGTCAACCCGGCCGTGGTCCGGGCGATGGCCGAGGTGGGGATCGACCTCTCCGCCGAGACGCCCAAGGTCCTCACCGTCGAGGCGGTCCGGGCCTCGGACGTGGTGATCACCATGGGCTGCGGCGACGCCTGCCCGTACTTCCCCGGAAAGCGCTACCTGGACTGGCAGTTGGCGGACCCGGCCGGCCAGGGCGTCGACGCCGTGCGCCCGATCCGCGACGAGATCGAGCGGCGCGTCCGCGGTCTGCTCGCCGAGCTGGGCGTGGGGGCGGGGGCGTGAACGGGGGAGTGGCCATCGTCGCGATGACGGCGGCGCACGCCGAACAGGTCCTGGCGATCTACCGGTTCGGGATCGACGGTGGCGACGCCACCTTCGAGACCGCCCCGCCGAACTGGGAGGCGTTCGACGTCGCGCGCCTGGCCGAGCACCGCTTCGTCGCCCTCGACGGACACGGAGTCGGGGACGGGGACGGGGCTGGCCGGGTGCTCGGCTGGGCCGCGGTGGCCCGGGTGTCGGACCGGTGCGCGTACGCGGGTGTGGTCGAACACTCCGTCTACGTCCACCCCGAAGCGCGGGGGCGGGGCGTGGGCGCCGCGTTGCTGGAGGCGCTGATCGCCTCCACCGAGCGGGCCGGGATCTGGACGATCCAGTCGGGGATCTTCCCTGAGAACACGGCCAGTCTCGCCCTGCACGCCAGGGCCGGGTTCCGGGTCGTCGGGACGCGGGAGCGCATCGGCCGGCGCGACGGCCGGTGGCGCGACGTGGTCCTCCTCGAACGCCGCAGTCCTACGGTCGGTTGAGCACATCGCTGACCGAATCGCCGTCCGAAGAGCCGTCCGGCGGGTGGCGCTGAGTGGGAAGTCGGCCGGGCCGACTTCCCACTCCGCACGTGTCCGGGTACGGCGCCGACTACACGCCGACCGCGGTGCCGGCGTGGGCGGAGGCCGCCTGGTACTCGTCGTCGCCCTCGAACCGTGCTTCGCAGCCGGTGGTGAGGGTGCTGGCGACGATGACCGGATCGAGGATCTTGGAGCCGGAGTTCAGCTTGGCGATCCCGCTCTGGTCGGTGGTCGCGGAGCCGACGCGCTGGCCGCTCGCGGTGCTGTAGAAGGTGATCTGCCGCCCCACGATCGGCTTGCCGTCCGTGTCGGTCAGCGTGGCCTCGAAGTCGCCGCTGATCGGTGCGTTGGCGACCACGTGGCCGCTCACCGTGCGTGCCGTGAGCTGGACGGGCTTCTTGTCGGAAGTCATAACGTAACCTCCTGGATGCTCTGGGCTACTCCTTCCACCGTAGGCACGTCCGTGAGGGCCTGCATCCGGGCCGTATCGCCGCAGGTCAGGGTCGTCGGCGGGGCCGCTCCTCACGGGCCGGTCCCGCCCTCGGCGGGGGTGCGGGGAGCGGGCGCGACCCGGTGGCGTCCGGCGCGGGGATCGGGGAGACTCGCGCGCATGGTTTCGGTGTTGCAGAACGTGGCGATCGACTGTGCGGACGCCTATGAGCTGGCGCGGTTCTGGAGTGGTGTGACCGGTCGGCCGTTGGACCCCGACTGCCGGCCGGGGGACCGGGAGACCCAGGTGCTGCTGGCGGAGGGGCCGGTGCTGTACTTCAACCAGGTGTCCGAGGCGAAGACGGTCAAGAACCGGGTCCACCTGTGCCTGCGGCCCGAGACCTCGCGCGACCAGGAGGTGGAGCGGCTGCTCGGCCTCGGCGCCACCTTCGTCGGCGACCACCGGAACCCCGACGGTTCGGGGTGGGCCGTCCTCTCCGACCCCGAGGGCAACGAGTTCTGCGTGCTGCGCAGCGACTCCGACCGGGCCGTCACGAACCCCTGACGCCCGTGCGCCGTCCCGGCCGGAGCTGCGACCAGGCCCCGACGCCCAGGGCCGTCCCGATCCCCAGGAAGGCCCCGACCCCGGCCGGCGCGACCCACCCGGTGATCGGCGCCGCCGCGCCGCCGCCGTCCCCGGTGAGGGCGAGCAGCGCGGTGAGCAGGCCGTACGGGACCAGCAGCGTCCCCGCGCAGGCCAGGGCGAGCAGCGGCCCGCGCGGGAGGCGCCGTCCCCACGGCCAGGCGAGGGCGCAGGCCATGGCGAGCCCGGCCAGGGCGAGGACGGCGGTGAAGTCGACGCCGTGCCGTTCGAGCCAGACCAGGGCCCCGGGCGCGCCGTTGCGGGTGAACTCGTCCGCCACGTCGAACCCGGCCGCGAGCCCGGCCCGGCCGCCCGCCGCCCAGTAGCTCTTGAGGCCGATGTACGGGACGGCGGCGGCGACGCCCAGCGCCGCGACCCTTCGTGCCGTGGCCGGTGTCGGTGCGCGCATGCCGTCTCCTCCGGTGTCCCCGCCCGCCGGCCGCTGCCGCCGGGCGGACTCCACCGTGCCCGCGCCCGGGGCACCGGGTCGTCCTCCCCGGAGCCGGGTTCCGGGCTGAGCCGTCCCCCGCCCGGGGGAGTGGGCGACGGGGGCCAGGGGCTACCGGGAGAGCAGGACCGCCCCCGCGGCCGCCGCCGCGGCCAGGATGACGAGGGCCAGGACCGCGCAGCCGAGGTTCGCCTCCACGGACCCGCGGGTGGCGGCGAGGGCCGGTGTGAAGTCGGCCGGGTTGTCGGGCGCGTAGTGGATCACGACGTCCTGGCCGTACGCGGCGGTGGTGTCGGACAGGTACGAGGGCTGGTAGCCGGTGACGGCCGTTCCCTCGTGGGTGGTGAAGGAGTAGACGGGTGTCCGGCTGGTGCGGAGGTCGCCGTCCGCGTCGGTCTCGACGGTCCTGAGGACGGCGATGACGCGGCCCGTCGCGGACGCCATGGCGTCCAGCTCGGCGAGACGCTTCCTCATGCGCCGCCGCTCCCCGGGCAGGTGGAAGGCGGTGAGGACGGTGAGCGGCCCGCAGACCGCGACCAGGGCCCACGGCCAGCCCCAGTCGATCGAGGCGACGACCACCAGCCCGACGTAGATCAGCAGGACGGCGGAGTTCGGCAGGCCGAGCCCGCGCCCGCCGTCCTGGGGGCTGTTGGTGAACCGGAAGGCGTGCGGCCGCCCCGGCGGGTAGCGGATTCCGACCTCCCGGCCCACCCAGGCCGTGGTGATCAGGTCGCCGGTCCCGGTGTCGTTCGTGACGACGAACT
The DNA here is from genome assembly GCF_042789775.1 of Kitasatospora sp. NPDC056800. Taxonomy (NCBI): domain Bacteria; kingdom Bacillati; phylum Actinomycetota; class Actinomycetes; order Kitasatosporales; family Streptomycetaceae; genus Kitasatospora; species Kitasatospora sp. NPDC056800. The sequence continues at coordinate 57,871 of NZ_JBHUAL010000011.1, forward strand.
CCTCGCCGGTGGAAGGGTCCCGGAAGCGGACGACCACCGCGATCCCGTCCTCCTGGGAGCTCCCGTTCCGCGGCTCCCGCACCCGTTCGATCCGCCCCGTCACCCGTACCGTCCGCTGCGCCCGGGTCAGGCCGGCCAGCGACCGCCCGTACCCGACCAGCGCGACGAGGCCGAACGCCCCGCACCACAGCGCCAGAACTCCGTGCCAGTTCATCTGCGTCCCGTTCCTGTCCGTGGTTCAGTGCGCCGAGGTGCGCCGCAGCACCCGGCCCTGCCCGTCCGCCTCCAGCACGGCGGCGCCCCCGGGCCCGGTCACGCTGACCGTGATGGTGACGGGGCCGTCGGTGCGGAGGACGGTGATGCTCCAGGCCTGCGGGGCGTGGACGCCGAGGGTGGTTCTGGCCTCCTCGACCAGGGCGGGGAACCGCTCGTAGGGCAGCGACTTCGGGTCGAACTCGCGGGCCTTCGTGCCGGCCGAGGAGAACGTCACCGCCAGCAGGTTGTCCGTCACCTGGAGGGTGGTCACCGGGCCGTACTCGCCGTTCCGGGTCACGGAGTCGATCGACCGGCCCAACGCGCCGTCGTCGAGGAAGGACTGGCCGGCGCCGAGCACGACGGTGCCGGACCCGCCCGTCACCACCTCGGCCGACCACGAGGAGGAGACCGAGGGGTCCGCCGAGGAGGACGGCGGTTCGGCGGGCTGCTGCTCGAACAGGTCCGCGCGGAACAGGAACACGACGGCCGTGGCGGCGAGCAGCAGGCCGAGGAGCCCGACGAAGCCGACGGCACGGCTCTCGGGAGGCTCGCTCAGCCTGGTCGCCTCGGGTGCGGAGTCGAGTCGGGCTCCGGCCGCCCGCTCCTCCCACTCCGGGGTCGGCCGCTTCACGATCCGCATGTCCGTCGGCCGGTCCGGCGGGTAGCGGACCACCAGGACGGTGCGCGGCACGTAGTCGGGGAGGTCGGCGACGTTGATGTCCTGGGTGAGCTCCACCCGGAACGCGGGCCCGTCGTCCGGTACGACGGTGAGGTCGAACCGCACCGCCCGGTCGGTCACCTGGCCCTCGGGGACGGTCCGGCTCTCGACCACCGCCAGCGCCGTACGCGGGACGACGGCCGCCTCCCGCGCCCGCCGCGGCCAGCCGGCGAGGAGGTACAGCAGGCCGTAGCCGATCGGCACGCCCAGGCCGCCGACGAGCAGCGGCACATTCTCCAGGACGACGCCGACGACCAGCCCGGCGAGCGATCCTCCGATGACGCCACCCGTCAGGAAACTGCGGGCGAGGGCGATCGGCAGGTTGCGCCTGGGCGGCACGCCGGGGGTGATCGTCATACCGGTGATTGTGCCGGGCGGAGGGGCCGGCCGATAGGCCTTTGTGCCGTCACCAGTGGGGAGTTGCTGGCGCCGGGCCCTGCCGGACGGGCTTCGGCCTCGGTCGGCTACTCGTCGTAGACGACAGTGAAGTCCCGTTCGGCCGTGGCGAATTCGGCCAGCCGGCTGCGGAGCAGCGCGGCCGACGACGGGACCTCGCGCTCCAGCTCGGCCCAGCCGGTGAAGCGCAGCTCGCGGGGCATCGCGACCAGGCCGGTGATCGCGTCCCAGAAGGCGTTCCAGTTCCTGCCGTAGAACGCCGGGAAGCCGAGTTCGCGCTTCAGGACGGCGTGGAGACCGCTCTCGTCGCGGACGGATCCGACGTCGATGGTGACGAGGCGGGGCACGCTCGGTGTCGGGTCCTCGGTGGCGCCCGGGAAGGACGGCAGCCACCAGCACCAGACCGACCGGTCCTCGGGCCAGGGGCGGCCTTCCTCGTCCGCCCGGTCCTCGAAGACGTCCGTGGCCAGGTCGATGGGCCGCCAGGCGGGGTCGAGCGGCTCGTCGGGCGTCGGCGGCCGGACGAAGCGGCGGCCGCGCTGGTCGCAGGCGCCGTACTCCTGGACGTTCCGCTGGGCCCGCACCAGCGAGACGCTGTTGGCGCCGCGCGGCAGGAGCGGCCGGCGGAGCTGGGTCGGGTCGTCCTCCCAGGAGCAGACCGGGCAGACGACGGACGAACCGGGCCACCCCTCCCGGACGTCGAAGACGAGATGGCCGCAGCAGGGGCAAGGCCGACGAGTGTCCACCCCGGCAGTCTGGCCCGCCGTCCCGGCCGGTGGCGACCCGGTTTCGCGCGGCCGTTTGTCAGCCTTCCGTTCTGCTCCCCAACTCCGCTGCAACTGTGTGCAATCGGCTCGGGCGCGGCGGCGGTGCGCGGCTACGCTTCTCGGTAGGAGCCGCACGGGGAGTGCGCCGTCCACCCCGACAATTCCCAGGCAGGTGAACCATGCCCTCAGTCATGCCGTCCAGCAGCGCGGTGGCGGTCCGCAAGGAGGTCGCCGACCGGTTGCGCGAGCTGTGCCGCGACGCCGGGTTCAACGGGCGCGAGCTGGCGCTCCGGGCCGGCTGGCACCCCTCCAAGTCCTCCCGGATCATCAACGCGCTGACCTCGCCGTCCGACGAGGACATCCGCACCTGGTGCCGGCTCTGCGGGGCGGAGGAGGAGTCGGCCGACCTCATCGCCGCGACGCGCTCCGCCGAGTCGATGTACGTGGAGTGGCGGCGGCTCCAGCGCACCGGGCTCACCCGGCTGCAGAACTCCTACGTGCCGCTGTTCGAGCGCACCAGGGTGTTCCGGGTGTACAGCTCCTCCCTCGTCCCCGGGTTCCTGCAGAGCCGGGGCTACGCGACGGCGTTGCTCTCCGCCATCACCCGCTTCCACGGCACCCCCGACGACGTCGCCGACGCGGTCGAGGCCCGGCTCGCGCGCTCGCGGATCGTCCGGGAGGGCGGGCAGCGGTTCGCCCTGCTGGTGGAGGAGTCGGTGCTGCGCCACCGGATCGGGGACGCCGGGGTGATGCGCGGGCAGCTGGAGGACCTGCTGGCCGCGACCGCGCTGCCCGCCGTCTCGCTGGGGGTCATCCCGGCGGGCGCGGAGCGGGAGGTGTGGCCGCTGGAGACCTTCAGCCTCTACGACGGCGAGCAGGTGGAGGTGGAGACCCTCACGGCGAGCCTGACCGTCACCCGGCCCCGCGAGGTCGCCCACTACCTGGACGCCTTCGAGAAGTTGTCCGGTACGGCCGTGTACGGCGACCGGGCCCGGGCGCTGATCGGTTCGGCGCTCGACACGCTCGGGTGACGCCGCGGATACCACGGTTCGGTGATCGGCAAGGGAGGATGACCACGAACCACCTATCCGAGCGAATCTGACGGTGCATCAGTTAGCATCCGGTCACTCCGGACCATGATGCGGTCAGCATCCGTTACGGAAAAGGTGGTTCGCATGGCCAGTATCAGTGGGCAGCCGATCCCGGCGATCACCGAGGCGACCCTCACGGAGATCGCCGACAGCGGCCTCCGGGGCCCTGGCAACACCGTCAACCAGGCCGTCGTCGACCTCGGCAACGCCCTGGTGGCGGCCGTCCAGGGCGACGAGAGCGTCCAGCTCCCGCCGGAGCTGGCCGAGCTGGTGGCCCAGGTGCGGCGGATCGCCGAGGTCGAGGTCACCGGGATCCCCGTCGAGGAGAACCTCAAGCTGTCGGCGTTCACCATCAAGCTGCACGGCGACGAGCAGCGCCCGGTCGTGATCCTGCCCGCGGGGTGGAACCCGCTCGGCTGGCTGCCCTTCGTCTACGCCTACTTCAAGCTGGCGCTGCGCGGCTACCACGTGCTGACCTACACCCCGCGCGGCCTCGGCTACCCGGGCTGGATCTCCACCTCCGGGGGGCACATCGACGTCGCCGGGCCCAAGGACTGGGCCGACGGCTCGAAGGTCATCACCTACGCGGAGGGGCACTTCAGCCCGAGCAAGGTCGGCTTCCTCGGCGTGTCCTACGGCTCCGGGATCAGCCAGCTGGTCGCCGCGCACGACCGGGACGAGCGGGTCAAGGCCGTGGTCGCGCTGAGCACCTGGGGCAACCTGGCCACCAGCCTCTACGCCAACGACACCCGGCACGTGGAGGCCGTCAAGGTGCTGGTCGGCTTCACGGGCGGGGAGCGGGACGACAAGTTCGACGAGGAGGCCCTGGACATCCTCGACAAGTTCGACCAGAACCGCGACCTCGACGACGTGGTCGCCTGGGGCACCGAGCGCTCGCCGGAGACATACCTGGGCAAGACCAACGAACTCGGCATCCCGACCTACATCTCCAACACCTGGCACGAGACCCTCTTCCCGGTCGCCCCGGTGATCGACGTCTACAACCGGCTGACCGTGCCGAAGCAGCTGAACCTGTGGATCGGCGACCACGGCGCGCCGGAGGGCGCCGGACTGTCCGGACTGCTGACCCACCTGCCGTTCCCCGGTCTGGCGGAGCCCCTCCGGGAGGCCTACGAGTTCCTGGACCACCACCTGCTGGGTGCCGACAACGAGGCGCCGAACCGCCCGCGGGTGACCAACCAGGTCATGTTCACCTACAAGACCAAGCCGGTACTGGGCGGCGGGCGGCGGATCACCGAGGCCGCCCGCCGGGAGGGCCACGACTCGTGGGCGGACGTCACCACCGGCACGGAGGCCTGGTACCTCACCGGCGTCAACGGCGACGGTGACGGCGCGCTGGCCGACAAGCAGGCCGCCGGCTGGTCGCGGAGCTTCACCGCCGGCCTGGAGACCAAGGCCACCGCGGTGGACGAGGTCATGAAGACGGGCCAGAAGGAGTGGACGGGCAACCCCCGGAAGTACGTCCTGGCCGAGTTCGAGCGGGAGAACCTGCTGGTCTGGTCGACCGACCCGCTGACCGGCAGCGACGGGGTGGCCCGCCGGATCCGGGGCGCCGCGGCGGTCCGGCTGACCGTGCGCAGCACCGAGGAGGCCGCCACCCTGGTGGCCTACCTGTTCGACGTCGCCCCGGACGGCACCGCGCGGATCATCACCCACGAGCCGTACACCGCGCTCGGCCTGACGCCCGGCCAGGACACCACTGTCGACTGGGAGCTCCAGCCCGCCGCGTACGACGTGCCGGTCGGCCACCGGGTGGCGCTGGTCGTCAACAGCCGGGACCAGCTGTACTCCTACGCCGCGGAGCAGGGAACCATCACCATCGGCTCGCCGAACGGGCACGAGTCCCGGCTGGAGCTGCCGCTGGGCTGATCCGCCCGCCGCTCCTGCCCCGGCCCGTCGCCCTCGTGGCGGCGGGCCGGTCGGCGTCCGTCAGGCCGTGGTCCTGGCGGAGGTGCCGCGCAGCAGGAGCGCGATGAGGACGGCGAGCAGCGCGCCGACGGCCGCCAGGCCCCACAGCACGGAGTGGAAGGCGGAGTCGTAGGCGTGCGCCAGGAAGTCCGTGAAGGCGCGGTGGTCGGTGGCGCCGGAGAGTTCGGCGGCGCCGGTGAGGTCCCCGCCGGCCGCCCGGTCGGCGACCTCGCCGGCCCGGGAGGCATCCGGGTGGGCGTCGATGCCGTCGGCGACCCGGGTACCGAGCACGGTGGCCAGCGCGGAGCCGTACACCGCGACGGCGACGGCCTCGCTGCCCAGGCGCAGGGTGTTGAGGAAGCCCGCCGCCATGCCGGCCTTGGCCGGGTCGACCAACTCCAGCGCCTGGCCGTCGACCAGGCCGGCCGACAGCCCCATCCCGGCGCCGGTGATGAGCATTGGGGCGGCGAGCAGCAGCACGGTGGCGGAGGGGGAGAGCAGGGTGAGGGCGAGGTCGCCCGCCACCAGGCAGGCCAGGCTGAGGAGGACCAGGGTGAGCGGGCGCATGCCGCGGGCGACCAGCCTGGCGGCGAGCATCGGCAGGACCAGCACCGGTGCGGTGAGCAGCAGCATCAGCAGCCCGGCGGCGCCGGTGCCGCGGCCGGTGACGGCGGTCAGGTAGCTCGGCAGGTAGGTGAGCACGGTGACGAAGCCGAAGGAGGCGGCCACCGGCACCAGGCAGAGGCCGAGGAAGCGGCGGTCGCGCAGCAGGCCGAGGTCCAGCATCGGGTGGGCGCTGCGGTGCTCGACGGCCGCGAAGACGCCGAGTACGGCGACCGCGCCGGCGAACAGGCCGAGCACGCCCGCGCTGCCCCAACCCCACTGGGAGCCCTGGACGATGGCGGTGGTGAGCAGCACCATGGCGAGCACGAACAGCGCGCTGCCGGGGACGTCGATCCGCCCGCCGCCGGTGCCGGCGGATGTGGCGGCCACGGCTCGGGCGATCACGGGCAGCGCGAGCAGGACGAACGCCAGGGCGACGGCGTGCACCGCGAACACCCAGCGCCAGCCGAGGCCCTGCACCAGCACGCCGGCCAGCGACGGGCCGAGGGCGACGCCGGCCCCGGCGACGGTGCCGAAGAGGGCGAAGGCCCGGGCGCGGGCCGGGCCGTCGAAGACGGTGGAGAGGATCGCCGCGCCGCAGGAGAAGATCGCGGCGCCGCCGATGCCGGTGAGGGCGCGGGCGGCGTCCAGCCAGAGCACGTCGGCGGCGACGGCGCTGGCGAGCGAGCCGAGGGCGTAGAGGGCGACGCCGGCGGCGAAGGCCCTGGCCCGGCCGATGACGTCGGCGATCGAGCCCCAGACCAGGGTGAAGCAGGCGAAGGCCACGTTGAAGGCGTTGACCACCCACTGGAGCGGGGCGAGGTCGGCGTGGGTGCCGGCGCCGATCCGGGGGAGGGCGACCGCGGTGCCGGAGATGGACATCGGGACGACGAAGACCGCGAGGAGGACGGCGGCGAGGACGGGGGTGTGGGCGGGGCGTCGCCGCTGGTCGGGGGCGTCTGACGGCGCGGCCGGCATGGCCTGCGTCGGCTGTGCGGCCTGTGTGGGCTGCGTGCTCAAGGGGGTGTGACTCCAGGCTTGAACCGGCCACGGGGTGGCCAGGTACGGATTTGATCGAACCTAAAGCTGTCACGGCGCCGAGGTACGATGCAACCCATACCTTGCGGAGGAGGAACCGATGCCCGACGCCGAAGGCCACCCCTCGACCGGGGAGATGGACCTGCGCACCGTCCTGGGCGCGCTCGCCGACCCGCTGCGCTACGGCGTGGTCGCGGCCCTGCTGCGGGAGGGCGAGGGGGCGGCGCGCACCTGCGCCTCGTTCAACCTCCCGGTCTCCAAGTCCACCCTCACCCACCACTTCCGGGTGCTGCGCGAGTCCGGCCTGATCCGCCAGGTCGACCGCGGCAACAGCCGGGCCGCCACGCTGCGCCGCGAGGACCTCGACCAGCGCTTCCCGGGGCTGCTCGACCTGGTCCGCGGCGACTCCTGACGGCGGGGGAGGCCCAAGCGGAGGTCAAGGAACCTTGACCTCCGCTTGGGGCCGCCGCGGGCTGACGGCATGTCAAACTGTGCGCCCCGCAGGCCGATGAGGAGAGTTCGGTGGATCTGGCGCGCCCCCTGATCGAGGATTTCCCCGCCCACCCGGACGGCGACCCCGCCGACGCCCTGGCCCGCGCCGTCCGGGCCCGCCGCACCGCCCTCGGTCTCACCCTCCCCGACCTCGCGGTTCGCACGGGCCTCCCCGAGGCCGATGTCCGGGCCGTCGAGGCGGGGCACGCGAGGCCGACGCTGGCGCTGCTCACGGTGCTGTCGCGCGCCCTGCGGAAGGTGTAGCCGGGGAGGTCTTCAGACCGGCTCGTAGGAGGTCCGGCGGACCAGGGCGCGGGCGTCGGGGGAGTCCATGGGGTGGGCGAAGAGGTACCCCTGGCCGAGCGGGCAGCCCATGGCGGCGAGCAGGTCGCGCTGGTCGGGGTGCTCGATGCCCTCGGCGATGACCTGGACCCCGAGGGTGTCGGCGATCCGGGTGATGCCCTCGACCAGGGCGTACTGCTGGGGCGAGTGGCCGAGGCCGTCGATGAAGGACTTGTCGATCTTGAGCAGGGAGATCGGGAACTCGCGCAGGTAGGACAGCGAGGAGTAGCCGGTCCCGAAGTCGTCGATGGCGATGCCGACACCGAGTCCGGACAGCGTGGCCATGTCGGCGTGGACGCGGTCGTCGCGGCGCATCAGCACCGACTCGGTGAGCTCCAGGACGAGGGTGTGGGGGTCGATGCCGGTGGCGGCCAGCGCCCGGCGGACCACGTCCACGAAGCCGGCGTCGCGGAACTGGCGGGCCGAGACGTTGACGTTGACCCGCAGTGGCGGCCGGCCGGCGGCCGTCCGCGCCGCCGAGCTCGCGGCGTGCCAGGCGGCGACCTCCTGGGCGGCGCGTTCCAGCACCCAGGCGCCGAGCGGGACGATCTGGCCGCTCTCCTCGGCGAGGGCGATGAACTCGTCGGGCAGCACCATGCCGCGCCGGTCGTGCGGCCAGCGGACCAGCGCCTCGAAGGCGACCAGATCGCCCGAGCGCAGGTCGACGATCGGCTGGTAGTACAGCTGGAAGGCCGATTCGGCGATCGCCGAGTCGAGGTGCTCGTTCAGCTCGTGCCGCTCCACCATGCCGGTCTGGAGGGCCGGCCGGTAGTGGCGCCACTGGCGGCGGCCGGCCGCCTTGGCGGAGTAGAGCGCGAGGTCGGCGTGGGTGAGCAGCTCGGTCGCGTCCACGCTGTCCTCGGTGGTCGCCACACCGATGCTGGCCGTCACCCGCACCGTGCCCGACGTGAGCTTGAACGGTTCGGCGAACACCGCCAGCACCCCGGACGCGATGGTGTCCACGTCGGCGGGCCGTCTCGCGTCCTCCACCAGGACGGCGAACTCGTCGCCGCCGAGCCGGGCGGCGGTGTCCGAGGCGCGCAGCGCGGTGGAGATCCGCAGCGAGACGGCGACCAGCAGCTCGTCGCCGACCGCGTGCCCTTGGGTGTCGTTGACCACCTTGAAGTCGTCCAGGTCGATGAAGAGCACCCCGGTGACGGCCCCGCTGCGCTCGCCCCGGGAGAGCGCGTGCCCGACCCGGTCCTGGAACAGCACCCGGTTGGCCAGGCCGGTCAGCGAGTCGTGGAAGGCCCGGTGGGTCAGCTCGCGCTCCATCTGCCGCTGCTCGGTCACGTCGCGCAGGGTGAGCACCAGGGCGCCGACGGTCGGGTCCGCGCGCAGGTCGTCGGAGCGGACCTCGGCCTCGATCGGGGTGCGGTCCTGGCGCAGCAGCCGCCAGTGCTCGCGCGGCTGCTCGCCCCGGGGCGGCTCGGCGGTCCCGCGCATCCGGGCCAGCGCCTTGCCGACCTCCCGGCTGTCCTCGGGCGGGACCAGGTCGGTCAGCGGGGTGCCGGCCAGGTCGGGGCGGCCGAGCACCGTCGCGGCGGACGGGGAGGCGTAGCGCACGCCGTCGTCGGCGTCGAGGATCAGGATGACGTCGCTGGCGTTCTGCACCAGGGTGCGGAAGTACAGCTCGCTGTTGCGCTGGGTGACCTCGCGGCTCAGCACCACCCGCTCGACCGCGAGGGCCGCCTGCGCGGCGAGGATCTCCAGCGAGCTCCAGAGGCCGGCCAGCTCCTGCTCCGTCCCGGTGACGACGAGCGCGCCGATCAGCGGGTCGCCGGAGGGGCGCTCGGCGAGGGTGAGCGGACAGACCAGGGCGTACGGCATGCCGCCGAGGCGGGCGAGGAGGCCGCCGTCGGCCGGGGTGGCGGCCGGGTCCAGGCCGAGGGAGCCGACGGGCAGCAGCACGGTCTCCCGGGCGGTGGCGAGCTCCAGCACCCGGTCGGACTGCGCGGTGTCCCCGGGCGTGGGCCGGGGGGTGTCGCTCCCGGCGTGCCGGACGTGCAGCACCCCGGCCTCGGCGACGGAGAGCAGGGCGACGTGCCCGGCCTCGGCCGGCATCAGGGTGGAGGCGGCGGACTGGACGGCGTCCGCGACCTCCCCCACCGTGACGGCCGCGGTCAGCCGGGCGCCCGCCTCGCGCAGCGCCCGCTCGCGGGCCACGGCCTGCCTGCGGGCGGAGACGACCACCGCCAGCCGGGCCAGCACCAGCAGGTAGAGCACCGCCGAGAAGGCGCCGATCACGCCCGCGTTGCTGGTGTTGCCGGCCAGCGCCTCGATGATCAGGATCGCCGGGGCGATCAGCGAGGCCAGGGTGAGCAGTACCAGCCGGGCGGTGCTCAGGTCCGGCTGCTGGGTGGGCACCGGACGGGTCAGCTCGACCATCGACGGGTGCAGCGCCGCCGCGCCCCAGGCGGTGTAGAAGGCGGCCCAGCCGAGTTCGACGGGCGTGCCGATGTGCCAGGTGCCGTGCAGCTGGATCAGCCCGTACAGCACGTCGGAGACCATGATGCCGAGCGAGCCGACGGCGAGCAGCTGCAGGGAGCGGGAGTTGCCGCCGCGCGGGGTCAGCAGCCGCAGCAGCAGGGCGAGCACGACCACGTCGCCGAGCGGGTAGGCGATCGAGACGGCCTTCTGGAACCAGTCGAGGTCCGGGTTCCGGGCGTACGGGAGGATCAGGTAGATCCAGGCGAGCAGGGCCAGCCCCATGGTGGGGACGAGGGCGTCGAGCAGCCCGGCGCGGTCCTGACGAGCTGTGCGCCAGCGGATGAAGCCCAGCACGCCGACCGCGTACAGCACGTACTCGGCGAGGTAGAAGCCGTCCGCGACGGACGGGAACGGGTTGGGCACGTGCAGGATGTCCAGCTGGACGGCCTGCACCACCTCGCCCACCGTGAAGCTGAGGTTGGCGAGCGCCAGCACGTACCAGTAGCGCGCGTGCGCGGGACGGTTGAGGCGGACGCCGACCACGATGGCGGCGACGCCGCCGAGGCCGATGCCGGTCCACCAGATGATCCGCTGGCCGGGATTCGCGTAGTAGATGCCGGTGAACAGCACCATCCAGAGCAGGTAACAGACCATCAGGTGTTGTCGCCGGCGAGTCAACGAGGCTACCTCCTCCACGACATCACCCCGCCGGTCGGGCGGGGGAGTTCGGGTGAGGACGGGACGGGCCGGGCGTAGGAGCCGGTCCGGGTGGGGCGGATGAGCGCTTTCGCGCAGCAGCGAGGCGTCCGGTGGGGGGTGCGACCGGACGTCCTCGACGGGGCAGGAGTGCGTATAGTCGGAAATGTCGCACTCCCCAGCATTCTGCCGCCACAGCATGAGGTCAAGCCGGTGGACGACGCAGTAGACAGCGCACAGGGCGTACGAACGGATGCGAGCTCCGGCCGTCACGCCGTGGTCCGCAACGGCAACGGTCAGTATGCGATCTGGCCGGGCGACTTGACCGTCCCGGCCGGCTGGCAGCAGGTCCACGGGCCGGCCGGGCGGGCCGACTGCCGGGACTGGGTGGAGCGCGAGTGGCGCCCGGCCGGGCTGGGCTTCCCCGGCGGCGCCCCGGTACGGCGGGCGGCGGGCGGAATCGCCGACCCGGCGGGCGGATCGGCGGACCCGTCGGCCGGATTCCCGCACACCGTCGCCGGATTCGCGGACACGGTGCACGGGCTGTTCCGCGCGCGGGCGGCGCACGACCCGGACGCGGTCGCCGTCATCGCCGCGGACGCCACGCTGAGCTACCGCGAACTCGACCTGCGCAGCGACCGGTTGGCCGCCGCGCTGCGGGCGCGCGGGACCGGCCCGGAGCAGGTGGTGCCGGTCTGCCTGGACCGCGGGGCGGGCCTGGTCACCGCCTGGCTGGCCGTGCTCAAGGCCGGCGGGGCCTTCCTGCCGCTGGACCCGGCCCACCCGCCGCGGCGGCTGGCCCGGCTGGTCGAGGACTGCGGGGCGCGGGTGGTGGTCGCGGACGGTGACGAGTTCCCGGAGGCGCCCGGGGTGTCCGTGCTCGGGGTGTCCGCGCCCGGGGTGTCCGTGCCCGGGGTGTCCGCGCCCGGGCCGGAGGACGGCGGGGAGCCCCTGAACTCCGGGGCGTTCTTCGTCGGGGACGACGGCGCCGTCCCCGACGACCTCGCCTACCTGATCTACACCTCCGGCACCACCGGCCGCCCCAAGGGCGTCCCCGTCACCCATCGCGCACTGCTGTTCACCCTCGACCGGATCGTCCACGCCTACCGGCTGCGCCCCGGCGAACGCGTCCTGCACCTGGCCGCGCTGGGCTCCGACACCGCACTGGAGCAGGTGTTCGGCGCGCTGCTCGCGGGCGCGACGGTGGTGCTCGGCGGGGGCGGCGGCGCGGGCGGCACCTGGGCGCCCACCGAGCTGGCCGGCCGGCTGCCCGGGCTGGGCCTGGCCGTCGCCGACCTCACCCCCGCCTACTGGCACCACCTGCTCGACCTGCTCCCGCCCGGCGGGCCCGGCCCCCAGGGGCTGCGCCTGGTGGTGGTCGGCGGGGACGCCGTGCACGCCGCCGACAGCCGGCACTGCCTGGAGCGGCTGCCGGGCGCCCGGCTGCTCAACGCGTACGGGGTCACCGAGGCGGCCGTCACCTCGACGCTCTGCGAGGTCACGGCGGAGCTGCTCGACGGGGGCGGCGGAAGCTCCGCGGGGGCGGGCGGCACCCCGGCCGCGCCCGTGCCGATCGGACGGCCGCTGCCCGGGGTGCGGGTGCACGTGCTGGACGCCCGGCTGCGCCCCGTCCGGCCCGGGGAGAAGGGGCAGATCCACCTCGGCGGGCCCGGCCTGGCCCGGGGCTACTGGCGGCAGGCCGGGCTCACCGCCGAGTCCTTCCTGCCCGACCCGTACGCGCCGCTGCCCGGCGAGCGGATGTACCGCACCGGCGACGCCGGGCGCTGGCGGGCGGACGGGCAGCTGGAGATCCTCGGCCGCTTCGACGACCAGGTGAAGGTGCGCGGGCACCGGGTGGACCCGGCCGAGGTCGAGGCCGTCCTGGCCGCGCACCCGGACGTCCGGCAGGCCCGGGTCGCGGCCGACGGCGAGGCGGCCGACGGCAGCCGCACGCTCACCGCGTACTACACGCCCGCCTCCGGGACGGCCGTCGGGGCGCCGGGGCTCCGGGCGTTCCTGGCCGACCGGCTGCCGGAGTACCTGGTGCCGGCCGAGTTCGTGCCGCTGGAGGCGATGCCGCTCACGGCGGCGGGGAAGATCGACCGGCGGCGGCTGCCGCACGCGCCGGTGCGCTCCCCGGCGTCGGCTCCCGTTCCCCCGTCGACCCCTTCGCCGGCCCCCGCACCCGGCCCCGCCGGAGACGGGCCGCTGGAGGCGGCCGTCGGACAGCTGTGGGCGGAGCTGCTCGGTGTCGAACACGTCGGCCCGGACGGCGACTTCTTCGCGCTCGGCGGCACCTCGCTGCTCGCGATGGAGATGCTGGCGCGGGCCCGGATCCTGCTCGGCATCGACGTCGGGCAGGTGCGCACGCTCACCCGGGCGCTGCTGCGCGAGCCCGTCCTGCGCGCCTTCGCGGCGGCGCTGTCGGCGGCGCGCGCGGACACCCCCGCCGGGGCCGTACGGGACGCCGCGGTCGACTGGTTCGCGGAGGCCCGGCTCACCGAGGACCTCCGGCAGTCCTGGAGCCCGGCGCCCTCCCGCGCCGAACCCGCCGAGATCCTGCTCACCGGCGCCACCGGCTTCTGCGGCGCCCACCTGCTGCACGCGCTGCTCGCCACCACCCGGGCGCGCATCCACTGCCTGGTCCGCGCGCCCGACGAGGAACACGCGCTGGAACGGCTGCGGGCGGCCCGGCAGCGCTTCCTGCGGCAGGACCTCGCCGACCGGCGGGTGGTGCCGCTGGTCGGCGACCTCACCCGACCGAAGCTCAGCCTGACGGACCGTCAATTCGACTGGCTGGCCGGGCACCTGGACGCGATCCACCACCTCGGCGGACAGGTCAATTTCCTCTACCCGTACCACCAGTTGCGTGCGGCCAACGTCGGCGGCACCCGGGAGGTCGTCCGGCTCGCCGGGCACAGCCGGGGCATCCCCGTGCACTACCTCTCCACCCTCGCCGTGCTGGCCGGCTTCGGCGCGGCCGGCGTCCCGAAGGTCACCGAGCGCACCCCGCTCGCCCACCCCGAACGGCTCGGCGTCGGCTACGTCGAGAGCAAGTGGGTCGCCGAACAGCTGCTGCACAACGCGGCCGCCGCCGGGCTGCCCGTCACCGTGCTGCGCACCAACGACGTCACCGGGGACCTCGCGTCCGGGGCGATGAACACCGGCACCGAACTGTGCGCGCTGATCGCCTACTTGGCCGACAGCGGGACCTGCCCGGACGTGCGGCTGCTGCTCGACTTCGTCCCCGCCGACCGCTTCGCCCGGGCCATCGCGCACATCGCCGCCCACGCACCCGCCGCCGGCGAGGTCTACCACCTCACCTCCCCGCGCCCGGGCACCCTCGCCGACCTCGCCGAGCGGCTCCGGGCGCGCGGCCACCGGATCGCCCCGCTGCCGTACGGGGACTGGGTGCGGCGGCTGGTCCGGTTCGCCGCCGGGAACCCGACGCACCCGATCGCGCCGTTCGTCCCGCTGTTCGTGGACCGCGCGCCGGGGTCGGAGCTGTCGGTCAGCGAGATGTACTTCCGGCCGACGTTCCCGCTGTTCGAGCGGGCGGACGCGGACGCGGCGCTGGCCGGGAGCGGGATCGAACTGCCGCCGGTGGAGGCGGGGTTGATCGACCACTACCTGGCGGGGCTGGAACGGGAGGGCTTCCTGCGGGCGGCGTCTCCGTGAGCCCCTCCGAGGCGCTCGAAGCACTGGATGTGCTCGGCGCGCTGGACGTGCGGCACGGGCCCGGCGACGGCCCGGTGGCCTTCGGCGGGTCGCTGGGCGCGCTCGGCCCCGGCGGGCTGCTGGCGGCGTACCGGCGCGGGCTGTTCCCGCTGCCGGCGGCGGACGTCTACGCGAGCGCGTACAACGAGGCGGTGTACGGGGACGCCGTCGAGGCGGGCGAGGTGGCGCTGCTGCCCGGCGGGGCGGACCTGTACGCGCTCGCCTGGTGGTCGCCCGACCCCCGGCCGGTGATCGCGCCCGACGGCGTCCGGCTCGGGAGCCGGCTGGCGCGGCGGCTGCGCAACCGGTCCACGTGGTGGACGAGCGCGGACCGGGCCTTCGGGCGGGTGCTGGCGGCGTGCGCCGATGGACGTCAACCGGCTTGGCTCACCGAGGAGTTGGCGGAGGTGCTGGTGCGGCTGCACGAGCTGGGGGCGGCGCACAGCGGGGAGGTGTGGGAGGGGGAGGAGCTGATCGGCGGGGTGTTCGGGATCGCGGTCGGGCCGGTGCTGAGCCTGGACTCGATGTTCCACCGCCGCCCGGACGCCGCCCGGGTCGCCGTCGCCGACCTCGGGGCGCGGTTCGGCGCGGCGGGCGGGCGGCTGCTCGACGCCCAGTGGGACGGGCCGCACGTGCGGAGCCTCGGGGCCGAGCCGATGGCGCGCTCGCGGTACCTCGCGGAGCTGTCGGGCGGGGGTGGGGCCTCCGCTGTGGTCCCGGACGGGGCGCCGCTGCCGGCGGCGCGGCTGGGAGGATCGGCACGCCTCCACTGACCTGCGGTTAAACATGATCGAGCTGGCTTTTTTGGCCTGTCTTCGACAAACTTATTCCTCGTCAGTAACATGACGCCGCGTGTTCAAAAGTTCCATAGGCAGGGCCTCCGGCCCCGCCGTCCTCACCCTCACCCTCATCCTCGCCGGGGCCACCGCGTGCGGGCCGACCGACCCCGGCACCACCCAGGCCGGTGCCGAACCGGCCGCCGCCACCGTCGCCGACCCGGCCGCGACCGCCGCCGGGGGCAGCCCGGCCGCCGCCGCCCGGCCCGCCGGTGCCACCCCGCACGCCAGAGCGGCCAGTCCCGCCACCGGCCGTCCGACCCCGGGCAAGGCGCCCGTCACCGCCGCGCCCGCCGGCGACCAGCAGGCCGCGATCGGCAGCCCCGGCAAGGACGGTGGCGCGGTCACGGCGGCGGCGAAGAACCTCCAGCTGACGGCGTACGACCCGGCAGGCGGGACGGCGGTGCTGTCGGCGACGGGGCCGGGCGCCACGGCCCCGACCTCGCCAAGTGCCGCTCCCGGTACCGGTCCTGCTGCCTCTCCCAGCGCCGTACCGAGCGCCGCCCCCAGTGCGGCCGCCGCCGTCCAGCCCGGGCAGCTGATCGCCAGCCCGCCCACCGCCGCCGCACCGCAGGGCGCACTGGTCGCCGTCACCGGCGTCCGCCCCGGCGCGGGCAACACGCTCGCCCTGACCACCCGCCCGGCCACCCTGGCCGAACTCCTCGGCGGCACCGAGGCCGACGGCAACGTCCCCGTCGACCCGCACGGCATCACGGTGACCCCGCTGGTCAAGGACCTCAAGGCCACCGCCGGCCTGACCGGCAACGGCGTCCAGGCCGACGCCTCCGGCACCCTGGAGGTGAACCTCAAGGCCCCCGTCCCGCTGCCCGACGGCGCCAGCCTCGACGCCTCCGGCTCGCTCCAGCTCCACCCGGCCGTCCACTTCGCCTACCACGGCGCCGCGGCCGGCAGTCCGCGCACCGCCTCGATCGGCTTCGACCTCGGCGCCCACGCGCAGTGGAAGGTCGCCGGCGACGCCGCTCGCAGCACCGGCGCCGCGCCCATCCGGGTGCCTTTCGCCAAGCTGCAGGCCAGCCCGGTGCTGACGGTCGCCGGCCTGCCGGTGGTCGTCAACCTCGGCCTCACCTGCTACCTGGAGGTCAGCGCCGACGGCCAGGTCCACCTGGAGGCGGAGCAGGACGCCACCGGCACCTGGGCGGTCCGCGCCGACTACACCGGCGGCAAGGGCTGGACCCCGGTCACCAGCGCCGAGACCAAGGTCACCCCGGTACACGTGCGGCTCAACGGCAAGGCGGGCGTGCGGGCCGCGCTCGGCGCCGAGATCAGCCTCGGCCTGTACGACACCGTCGGCGTGGAGGCCACCGTCGCCCCCTACCTGCGCGCCCAGGCCGAGGGCTCGCTGGTCGCCGACTCCTCCGGCAACCCGCCGCAGGTGCAGGGCAGTTGGTCACTGGTCGGCGGCGTCGACCTGAACGGCTCGCTGCTCGCCCACCTGAAGGTCTTCGGCACCCCGATCATCGAGGGCAAGCTGCCGCTGCCGCCCTTCCACCGGGAGTGGCCGCTGCTCGGGGGATCGGCGACGCTGCCCGCGCCCCAGCACAGCTGATCCGACGTCACTTCATGGGCCCCTCGACCGGGTTGTCCGGTCGAGGGGCCCTCGTCGTGGGTAGGCTCGGGTCGAAGCTCGGGCCTGAGTTCGAACCGGTCGGAGGGGGTGCGGGGGCGGGATGCGGAACAGACAGGTGGCCTACGGCGTTTCGGTCGCCCTGGTGTGGGCGGTGTCGCTGACGCTGTACGCCGCCACCGGGATCGGCTGGTGGGCGGCCGTACCGGCGGGGCCGGCCGTGCTGGTGCTGCTGGCGGTCCTGTGGCCGCGGCGGCGGGGGAGCGGGGCCGGGCACGGAGGCGATGTCGCCTCGTGGGGCGCGCCCCGCTCCGCGGCCGGGGCGCCGGCGCCCGGCCGGGCGGCCCCTCTGCCGGAGAGTTCGGTGGCCTGGGAGATGGGGGACCCGGCCGGCCCGCCGGTCGTCAAGGGCCCCGTCGCCGGAAGCGCCGTCCTCCCGGATCGGATCGACTCCACCGAGCGGGACGACGACCTGGTGATCGTCGGGAGCGGTGCCGCCTCCCGGTACCGTCCCCTGCACGAGTACGCCCAGGACCCGCTGACCCCGGCGGCCGCCGAGACCGTCGCCACGGGCCTGGAGCGGCTGTTCCTCCGCCTCGGCCCGCCGCCGGGCTCCGCCCACGGCCCCGACCAGTCCGCCCCCGCACCCCGAGGTGACGACCGGTGACCACCCCCGAGGAAGGCCGCGTCCGCCGCCCGACGGCCCTGGAGATCGCCACCCAGTGGGCCCAACTCCCGCCCGAGCACCTGCGGGTGGCCCTGGAGCACCTCGAACTGGAACTCCAGCGCGAGCACGCCAGGGAGACGGCCAGGGAACGCCACCGGGCGTCCCTCGAAACGGTCCGCCTCAAGGAGGAGCACGCGACCGAGCGCGCCCGGATCGCGGCCCGGGAACGCCGCGACCAGCGCGCCCACCAGCTCTACGTCGGCGGCCTGGTGGCCGGCTTTATGCTCGCCGCCGGGATGCTCGTCGGCTCAGTGCTCGTCGGCCTCGACGGCCGCCAGTGGCTGGCCGGCCTGCTCGCCGGGCCCAGCCTGATCGCCCTGCCGGTGGTCTTCGTCCTGCGCCGCAGCGACCGCCCCGCCGCCCGCCCGCGCCCCCTCCCGCCGCCCTCGGCCCCGGACCAACTCCCGGGCGACCAACCGGCGTAGCCGGGGGCGGGTGCCCGCGTCGGGTTGGTCCTGCGGCGTCCGCCGTGGTGGAGGCGTGTCGTGGATTCCGGAGCGCCCCGCCGCCGTGGAACCGGGCGGCCGGCGGCGTCCCGGAGCGGTGCGTCAGGTGCCGCTGGTCGGGGTGTCGTCCTTCTTGACGCCCAGGAGGATCTGGTCGAGCACCGAGACGTCCGGGGCGGCCGGGTCCTCGTCCACGCCGCCGTCGAAGACCACGTAGCCGCCGCCCTTGGCGGGGAGGGCGGCCAGCAGGACGAAGCCCTGGGTGCCGTCGGTGTTGGTGATGTGCCAGCGGGTCGCGTACCCGGCCACGCCGGCCACGGTGATGGTGCCCGAGCCGTAGTCGGTCTGCGAGGCCATGCCGCTGAAGATCTGCTTGGCGACCGTCGGCATGGCGGCGTCGGCGGCGGCCTTGGGGGTGTCGCCCTGGACGGTGTTCTTCTCCACCGAGAACCGGCCGCGGATGCACGCCTTGCCGTTCGCGCAGGTGTAGCGGCCGCTGCCGAGGTAGACCGACCACTGCGGGGTGTCGGTCGCGGAGACCTCCCAGCCCTCGAACACCGGCAGGGTGATCGAGTGCTGCTTGTCCGCGACGGTGCTCCGGAGGACCGGGGCGAGCTTGGGCGTGGACGGCTTCGGGGCGGGGGTGGGGCTGGTCGTCGGGCCGGTGCTGCTGGTGACGGGGACGGTGGGGTCGGTGGTCGGGGCCGCCGCCGGGCCGCCGCCGTGGCTGAGCGCGATCCCGGCGACGCTGCCGCCGATCGCCAGGACGCCGACCGCGATGCTGATGAGCACACCGGGCTTGACCCGCTTGGGAGTCGGGGCCGGGGGCGGGTAGCCGGGGCCGGGCTGTCCGTAGCCCGCGCCGGGGTAGGCCTGCTGGGACGGGTGAGCCGGGTAGGCCGGGTACGCCTGCTGCGCCGGGTACGCCTCCTGGCCCGGGTAGCCGTAGGCGCCCTGGGCCGGCCGGACGTCGCCGGTCCAGGCGTTGCCGTCCCACCAGCGCTCGTGGCCCGGGGCGCCGTCCGGGCCGGGGACCGGGTACCACCCGGGAGGCGTCTCGTTGCTCACGGCCGTACGCTACCCGGCGGTGTGCCGCCCGGGCCGGGGAGGGGTGCCGCGCCCGCCGGCACCCCGGCGGGCGGTGGCCGCGAGGGTCACGGCCGTGGTCGCGGCGAGGGCCGCCCAGGCGGCGGTGAAGCCGTGGGTGGTGTCGCGGAGCAGCCCGAGGGCGGGCGGGACCACGACGACGGCCACCTGGTTGACCGCCATGACCAGGCCGAGGGCGAAACCGGTCCGTCCCGGCGGCGCCGACTCCACCAGGTGGGCCACCCAGGGGCCGTACCAGCCGATCCCGAAGAAGCCGAGCCAGGTGAACAGGACGGCGGCCGCGGCGGGGGACCGGCCCGCCGGCGTCGTCAGGACCACCAGCCCGGCCACCACCGCGGCCAGGCAGACCAGGACGGGCCGGTACCGCCCGGCGCGGCTCCGGTCGCTCCAGGCGGCCAGCGCGATCCGGCCGACCGCCCCCGCAACCTGGACCGCCACCAGGACGGCGGCGCCGGGGCCGGGGCCGAGGGCCGTCACGTCGTGGAGGTACAGGGCGCCGAGCACGCCGATGCCGCTGTGCACCGAGACCAGGGCCAGGCCGGAGAACAGGAGCCTGGCCATGGCCGGTTCGCGGAGGATCCGCAGCCGGGCGCGGACGGAGGCCGTCGGTGCCACGGGGCCCGGGGCAAGACCGCGAGCCGGGGCGGGAGCGGGGCGTACCGGCGGGGCGGTCGGCGGGCGCCGGTAGAGGGCCGTGAAGAGCCCGGCGCCCAGGAACGCGACCAGCCCGCCGACCACCAGTGCCGCCCGCCACCCGTACGCCACGGCCACCAGCGGCAGTACGGCGGCGGCGAGCGCCCCGCCCAGCGGCAGTCCGGCCTGGCGGACGCCCATGGCCAGCCCCCGCTGGGCCGGGTCGAACCAGGAGGCCACCGACTTGCTGCCGCCCGGCTGCACGGTGCTGTACCCGGCGCCGACGACCAGCAGGACGGCCAGCAGGGAGGCGTACCCCTGCGCCAGGCTGCCGAGGAGCAGGGCCGCGGCGACCACGGCGGCGCCGAGGCCGACGACCCAGCGCTCGTTGTACCGGTCCAGCAGCTCGCCGGCCACCAACAGGCCGACCAGCGGCACCAGTTGGGAGGCCGACAGGAGCAGGCCGAGTTGGCTGGTGCTGAGGTCCAGCGCGTGCTGCAGGGGGACGGCCATCGCCCCGATGCCCTGGACGAAGAAGCCGGAGGCGGCCTGGGTGACGGTGGCGACGGCCAGGACCACCCAGCGGTACCGGAGCGGGCGGGCGGTGTCCCCGGGAGCCGCCGGCGCGAAAGTCGTCGGATCGGAAGTCGGTGAGGTGGAAGTCGTCGGAGCGGAAGGCTTTCCGGTGTCGGTGTGCTGACGCATGCCCAGCAGCCTGCTGTCATGGTCTTATGCACCTCAACCCTTACGGCGAGAGCGCCGTGCACCTGGCCGCGGCCCTGGCCAACCGGCGCCCCGGGACCGCCGAGGAACTGGCGGACCGCTGCCGCGCGGCCGGGCTGGTGGTCGACGGGCCGGTCCGGCCGGCGGACCTGGCGCGCATCCTGGCCCTGCTGGACACCTGGGAGTCGGTGGTCGACGCGGCCGACGAACGCGAACGGGCCGCGCGGCTCAACCGGATGCTCGCCGCCGACGCCGCCCACCCCCGGCTGACCGACCACACGGGCGGCTGGCACCTCCACTACCGCGACGACCACCAGTCGTTCGGCGCCGTGCTGTCCACCCTGATCGCCGTCGGCACCGCCTTCCACCTGGTGGGCCGCGGCATGCACCGGCTCGGCCGGTGCGCCGTCGCCGAGTGCGCCACCGTCTTCGCCGACACCACCCGGACCGGTCGCAAGCGCTACTGCACCCAGCGCTGCGCCAACCGCGACGCCGTCCGCCGGCACCGCCGCGCGGCGCGGCCGACGAACGGGCCGGCCCGCGCGTGACCGTCCCGGCCTCGGGAGCAGGAAGTCGGCCCGGCCGACTTCCTGTTCCGACTGCCCCGGGGGCCGTGTCGGTGCCGAGGGCTACGGTGTCGATCATGACCGACTACGACTGGATCCACCGGGGCCCCATCGACTGGCTGGAAGGACAGGGCTACGGAGAGGACGAGACCGTCCTGGTGTACTTCCGGGGAACCACCCGGGCCGCCGTGGCCGACGGGCTGACCGCGCGGCACCGTCCGCCCTTCGCCCGGGGCGAGGAGCCGGCGCCCGGCGAGTGGGGCGTGATCGTGCACCCCATGCTCAACCCGTCCCGCGACGACTACGACGACATCGACTACCGCGGGCTCTGCCCCGAGGGCGCCGAACTGGTGGTGTTCGTGCCCAACCCCTGCATCGTCAAGGCCCACGGCCCCAAGGCGTACCACTACCGGGACGGCCGGATCTCCTCGTGCGTCGACTACGAGGGCGCCGAGCACGTCGGGGAGCGCTGGCCCAACGCGCTGGCCCCCCTGGTCACGGCGGCCGGGCTGGGCATCGGGGGCGAGTTCGCCGAGAGCCCGGACCACGAGCAGCGGCTCACCGCGCTGATCTGCGAGCACTTGGGCCTGCCGGCCCTGGACCGGGCCGCCATGACGGTGGACCGCGAGCTGATGGACGACTACCAGTAGGGGCCCGGCTCGTGGGGGCGTTTCCGGGCGGGACCGGTGGTGGATCGTGTACGGCACCGGCTGGATAGCATCGTCTTATGATCTCCACCAGCGCCCGCACCACGGTCTTCGACATCGACGGCACGCTCTGCTTCGACGGGCGGACGATCGACAGCCGGATCCTCGCCGCCCTCGACGCCTGCGAGCGGGCGGGCCACCAGCTGGTCTTCGCCTCCGCCCGGCCGGTGCGCGACCTCCTGCCCGTCCTCGACGGGGCCTTCCCCACCGCCACGCTGATCGGCGGGAACGGCAGCCTGGTCTCCGTCGACGGACAGGTGCGGGCGCGGGCCGCGTTCGAGGCCGGTGAGCTCGGGCGGCTGCTGGCCGAGGTCGAGCGGTTCCGGGCCGGCTACCTCGCCGACGGCCCGTGGGACTACGCCTACACCGGACCGGCCGACCACCCGATCCGCGGCCGGGTCGACCAGGGCGGCCTCGCCCGCCGGGTCGAGCTCGCCGAACTCCCCGCCGTCGTCAAGTTCCTGGTCGTCGACGCGACCGACCTGGCGGCCCTCGCCGAGGCCGGCCGCGCGCTCGGGATGACCGTCAACCACCACCTCGACGAGGCGATCATCGACTTCGCCCCGGGCACCACCAACAAGTGGGAGGCGCTGACCTCGCTGGGGATCGACGCCTACAACGCCTTCGGCAACGACATCAACGACCTCGACCTGCTGCGCAACGCGCGGCACTCCGTCCGGGTCGGCGGCCACCCGGGCCTGGACGGCGTCGCCCGCGTCACCGTCGCCGCCGAACCGGAGGCCGTCGCCGCTGAGATCTCCCGCCTGGCCGAGGCATCCGTCCGGTAGTCGCCGGACGCCGCTTGCCACGCGGGCACGGCGAGCTGCCGGGTGCTTCCCGCGGTCGCCGCCGCCGTGCCCCATCGGGACCCGACGCCCGATCAAGGCGTGGGAACATCAGGGGAGATGACCGCCGTCCGGCCCCGGGGGAGACCATGTCCGCGCCCGTCGATCCGGTGCCGAGCCACCGGGCGATCGAGAACCTGATCGCGCGCTACGCCGAACTCGTGGACGACGGCGACTTCGCGGGGCTCGGCGCCCTGCTCGCCGACGCCGTCTTCGTCGGCAGCGGCGCGCCGGTGCGCGGCGGCGAGGCGATCGAGGCGATGTTCCGGGAGACGGTGATCATCCACGCCGACGGGACACCGCGGACCCAGCACGTCACCACCAACGTGGCGGTCGAGGTCGACGAGCCGGCGGGGACGGCGGTCGCCCGCTCCTACGTCACCGTGCTGCAGGCACTGCCCGGGCTTCCGCTGCAGGCCATTGCCGGGGGCCGGTACCACGACCGCTTCGCGCGCGGGGAGGACGGGCGGTGGCGGTTCGCCGAGCGGCGGGTGCGGATCACCCTGGTCGGCGACGTGAGCCGCCACCTGCGGCGGTAGGGTGCCGCCGACCGGGACGAGGAGGGGCGGGGCAGTGGTGCGGGAGCGGTTGGCGGGTGCGGCGCGGGCCGCGCTGGGCGGCGGGCGGCGGCTGGAAGCGGTCGAGCGGCTGGCGGGCGGCAGCAAGAAGGGCGTCTACCGCCTGCGGATGGACGACGGGACGACGGCGATCGCCTACCGCTGGGACCGGACCGAGAACTACTGGCCGGCGTCCGAGGGCGACGACGACCTCGCCGACCCGTTCTCGCCCGGCCTCGGACTCGACCTGTTCGAGGCCGCGCACGCGCGGCTGGACGCGCTCGGCGTCCGGGTCCCGGCGCTCCGGTTCGTCGAGCGCGCCACGGACCGGGACGGCGGGAGTGCCCCGGGCACGGCTGCTCCCGCGGCCGACGACCCGGCCGACCGCACGGCCGACCGCACGGCCGACCTCGCGATCGTCGAGGACGTCCCCGGCGAGAGCCTGGAGAAGCTGCTCGCCCGCGACCCGCACGCCGCCGCCCCGGTCCTGGCCCGGCTCGGCGAGGCACTGGGCGCCATGCGCGGCCACCGGGCGCCCCGCTACGGGAAGGTGGCGGTGGTCGACGGGGGAGGAGCGTCGCACGGGCCGTCGTGCGAGGGCGTCGTGCTGGACCGCGCGCTGCGCGACCTCGCCGAGGCAGCCGCGCGCGACCCCCGGATCTCGGAAGCCCGGGACCGGTGCGCGGACCGGCTGCGGGCCCTGGCGGCGGCGGTGCGCCCGCGCGCCGAGTACCCGGTGGTGCACGGCGAACTCGGGCCCGACCACGTACTGGTGGACGCGGACGGCCGCCCGGTGCTGATCGACATCGAGGGCACGATGTACTTCGACGTCGAGTGGGAGCACGTCTTCCTGCGGATCCGCCTGCCCCGGGCCGACTACCGGCCGCTGGCGGCGGACGGCCTCGACGAGGACCGGCTCGCCCTCTACGCACTGGCCCAGCGCCTCTCGCTGACGGCGGGACCGCTGCGCCTGCTCGACGGGCCCTTCCCGGCCCGCGAGGCGATGGCTGCCATCGCCGAGCACAACCTGCGCCAGGCCCTGCGCCTGCTCGGCGACTGAGGCCGGGTGGGGCGGACGAACCCGTGGACGGCAGACCCCCGGACCGCTCTCGCCGAGGCGGGCCTGGTTCTCGTGGGCGGATGGACCGAACCCGAGGGCCTCGTCCCGCCGTTCCTCACCGGCCAGGCGCCGGGATGCCCGCCCGCGGGTGCTGCGGCGGTTCGCCGCGTGGGTCGTGGAGGGCGCGCTGGACGACCCGGACGAGCCGCCGCTGGGCCCGGTGGCGCGTCGCTGGCTGGACGACCTCCCGGGGCGGACCTGATCGCGGGGCGGCCGCGATCAGGTC